>DATKHK010000078.1:0-31749 GCA_035510255.1 Saccharimonadales bacterium (SeqCode)
GGCGAATGCAGTAAGTAGGTCTTTTCCACGCCCACGCCGCTGGCAATCCGGCGCACCGTAACTGTCGCGCTAACCGAACCCAACCGATGGGTACGAATTACCACGCCCTCAAAAACCTGGACGCGCTCTTTGTTGCCTTCACGAATGCGCTGATGAACGCGCACAGTATCACCGGACTGTACTTGCGATACGGCCGGCTTGCGGTGCGCCTCTTCTAATTTGGTGATCATCGGATGCATAACTCGAGTAAGTGTAGCATAAGATGGGGGCTGGTATCAAGAGATAGGCCGGGTCTCACTGCATTGAACTATCGTCGGCTAAACTTTCGTCCGAATAATGGTCTGCACCTGACTCTGGAGCTCCGGCGTCACGGTCACCGTAAACGGCAGCCGGATTTTCTTGGGTGGATCGCCGGGCATGAACAGAATTACCGGGCTGGCCCCGGGCGAAGCCTCTAAGGCGGCTTTAATGTCAGTCAATACCGCGGTAGTAGCCTGGCCGGTCAGTTGGATGGTCAGCGGATCGGTGGTTCGCAGATCAGCGGAAGTCACCGCGGATGCATCAGGCTCTGCTGGCGCCACCTCCTCTTCGGCTGCCGCCGGCAGAGGTCGGGTCGGCTTTTTCTGCTTGTAGTCCTTCAGCTTCTCGTACTCGAGCGCCGTGGCATCATCCACCATCAGCTTGATCTCGCCATCCTGACGGCCCTCGCGGTCGCGGGTGTTGATCTTGCCGGTAACCATCATGACGCTGTCCGCTTCCCACAGCTGCGGGTTTTTCTCGTAAGCTTTCGGGAAAACGATCAGCTCAAGTGAGCCGCTTTTATCCTCGAGCCCCACAAACGCCATCTGGGAGCCGGACTTTGTGGTGATCTTGCGCACCGTCGTAATCATGCCGCCTATCTTAGCCACCTGGCCTTCGTGAGACAGCGTTATGGCCGCGATCGGAATCGCATTATCGTTCAAGTACCCTTCATAATCGTCGAGAGGGTGGCGTGACAGATATAACCCCAACAGCTCCCGCTCCCACACCAACTGCTCGCGAGCGGTAGCCACCTGGGACGGCAGCTCCAGCCGCAGCCCCGGCAGATCGTCCTCCACCCCCATCGAGCCAAAAATATCAATCTGGCCGCTCAGAGCGTTTTTCTGGGCCTTGGAAGCATATGAGGTAATAATATCCAGATTATGCAGCAACTGTGAGCGCTCACCAAAGCTATCCATGGCCCCCGACTTAATCAGCGCTTCCCAGGTTTTGCGATTGCACTCGGCCGCGCTTACCCGTTTAGCAAAATCCTCGGCACTGGCAAAGGGCTCACCGGCTTCGCGAGCCGCCACGATCGCCTCAATTGCGCCCACCCCAACATTCTTAATGGCCGCCATGCCAAAACGAATATTCTTGGTACCGGGCACCACGCCAAACTCCAGAAAGCTCTCGTTTACATCCGGCGGCAGTACGTTAATGCCCATGCGCTTGCACTCGGCGATTTCCATAGAGATCTTGTCGGCGTTATCGTAGTTTGAGGTCATCAGCGCCGCCATAAAAGCGCTGGGATAGTTGGCCTTTAAGTAGGCCGTCCAAGCCGCGATCAGAGCGTAGCAAGCAGCATGGGATTTGGGGAAACAGTAGGCGGCAAAGGCTTCCAGCGACTCCCAAAAGCCCTCCATCATCTTACGGTCGGCTCCGACGGTTTTGATTGCACCTTCAATGAAGTCCTT
The DNA here is from genome assembly GCA_035510255.1 of Saccharimonadales bacterium (SeqCode). Classification (GTDB taxonomy): domain Bacteria; phylum Patescibacteriota; class Saccharimonadia; order UBA4664; family SCTI01; genus JASLFZ01. The sequence goes on from DATKHK010000078.1 coordinate 1,713, forward strand.
TTTCATCTTGGCCATCTCGGCCGGCTTTTTCTTAGCCACCGCTTTGCGCAGACTATCGGCCTGGCCGCCGGTAAAGCCGCAGACCTCTTTGGAAATCTGCATCACCTGCTCTTGATAAACCATGACGCCGTAGGTTGGCTCTAGGGCCGCCTTCATCGCCGGATGCAAGTACTCAACCTTCTTGCGACCGTGCTTGCGATCAATGAACTCTTCAATCCACTGCATGGGACCGGGACGATATAGCGCGTTCATGGCTATCAGGTCGTCAAATTTCGTCGGCTTCAGTCCGCGCAGATAGCGTTTCATGCCGGCCGACTCAAACTGGAAAATGCCGGTGGTGTCGCCGCGGCTAAACAGTTCGTAGGTCTTGGGGTCATCCAACGGAATGTCGGCGATATTAATGTTTTTGTTGTAGACGCGCCGAATAATCCGCAGGGCGTTATTAATGATCGTCAGGTTAGAGAGACCCAGGAAATCCATTTTTAAGAGGCCCAGCTGCTCGATTGGCCCCATCGAGTACTGCGTGCAGATACCGCCCTTTTGCGCCCGCTGCAACGGCGTAAACTTCACGATATCATCGGCCGCGATCACCACGCCGGCCGCATGCACGCCGTTGCTGCGAATCGTGCCTTCCAGCTTCATCGCCAGATCAATCAGATTTTTGGCCCGCGGATTGTCGGTATACTCACCGCGCAGCTCCGGATCGTCCTTAATGGATTTTGCCAGCGGAATGTGACGACCCTGCACCGGCGCCGGGATCTTTTTAGCAATCGTATCCACCTCGGCATAGCTCATGCCCAGCGCTCGGCCGGTATCGCGCACGGCGTTACGGGCCGCCATTGTCCCGAACGTAATAATCTGCGCCACCCGATCCTGGCCATACTTTTCGGTAACGTAATCAATCACCTCGCCGCGGCGGGTATCCTGAATATCAATATCAATATCCGGCATACTGATGCGGTCGGGGTTTAAAAACCGCTCAAACAGCAAATCATACTCCAGCGGATCAAGGTCGGTAACGTTCATCACGAACGACACAATTGAGCCGGCGGCACTCCCCCGCCCCGGCCCGAAAATAATGCCCTGGTTCTTCCCCCAGTTAATGAAGTCGGCCACGATCAAAAAGTAGCCTTCATAGCCCATCTTACTGATTACGCCCAGCTCGTACTCCAGCCGCTCGACAATCTCCGGCGGCAGCCCCTTGCGCGCCTTGGCCTCAGTTTGCAGATGCATATCCTCCTTGGGAATATCGCCGTAGCGCCACATGGCGCCCTGCCAGCACAGCTCGTGCAGGTAGTCATGCTCACTCTTGCCGTCCGGTGTCGGGAAGGTCGGAATCAGAATCTGATCGAGCTCCAGCTCCACATTACACTGATCGGCGATCTTGACCGCATTGGCAATCGCCTCCGGATGCTGTTTCCATCGCTCCATGACCTCTTCCGGGCTGGAGATAAACAAGGCCATATCCATCTCCATGCGATCGGTATCGCCGATGGTCTTGCCGGTCTGCACACACAGCAGCACCTCGTGAGCCTCCCGGTCATCTCGATGGGTGTAGTGCGAATCGGCGGTTACTACCAACGGCACCCCGGTCGTCTTGCTTAAATCAACCAGCCCCTTATTAATGCGCACCTGCGGCTCCCACTCCTCGTGATCCTGCAGCTCCAGATAGTAGTTGCCTTCGCCGAAGGTTTGGTGATACCACTCAATGGTTTCCTGCGCCTCTTTGGTGGCGCCGTTTAAGATATGGCGGGCGACCTCGCCGGAGGCACAGCCGGATAGTGCAATAATCCCCTCGTGCAGCTCGGCCAGCAGCTCTCGATCAACCCGCGGCTTGTAATAAAAGCCATTCAGATGGGCCTCGCTGGAAAGCCGCATCAGGTTTTGATACCCCTGGTAGCTTTTCGCCAGCAAAATCAAGTGGTAGGGGTTGGCGTCGATTTTGCCGGTTTTATCATGCATGCGCCGTGGTGCCACGTAGGCCTCCAAGCCAATAATCGGCTTAATCCCCTTCTTCTTGGCGACGTTATAGAACTCCAGCGCACCCGAAAGCGTACCGTGGTCGGTCAATGCCACCGCATCCATGCCCAGCTCGGCTACCCGGTTAACCATCTGCGGCACCTTTTGCAAACCATCTAGCAAGCTGTAGTGGCTGTGGTTGTGCAGATGGACAAATTTAGTTTTGGATGCCGCTGGTTCTGCCGGCACCGCCGCTGATTCCTGACTCACGCTTATCCCCTTTTGCTAATTAAATCTTAACACGCCGGAGCATAAGCGTTAAGCCTGATTATTGCTTTATCTGACTAGTAGTATGGGTTAAAAACTGGCCAACCACCGGCACACCACCGAACAGGTGTAGGATCCAGACGATCAGCGCCACCACCACCGTCGCGCCAACCACCGTCCCCAGACCGGTAAAAACACCGCGCACAAACGACAGCCAGATCTGGCGCCTGGTATTACCCAAGAGCTGGACATAGTCGGTGATCATAGTCGCTTCAATCACCCGGCCCAACCGTTCGTAATCGGCGGGGGTTGGCTTAGTCTTTGCCGGCGTCGCCATTGCTCGGTTTGCGGGCCTTATCCTTAGCCGAAGCCATAATCTTCTTGGTCATGCGTTCCAGCTCGGCTACCACCGCCTGGCCGTCACCTACCAGTCGCTTAGCATCAACGGTAGCGCTTTGCTTGGCATCGCGACCGGTAGTCGCCAGACGCGTAGCTGAATCCTGCAAATCATGTTTCAGGACCTCGGCGCGGGTAATCAGCCGCTGGCTATCCTCGTAGGCCTCGCCGCGCAGGTCGCGAGCTGCCACTTTCAGGCTATCAATCCGGCCTTCTAGCTGAGTCTCAATTTCATCGAGCTGCGAATCGGCCTGCTTAACCGCCTTTTTGGCCCGTTCCTTCAGCTCCGCCTGGGTTTCCTTGCCAGCTTTTGGCGCTAGCAATAAAGCCGCCACGCCGCCCACCAACGTACCGACAATCGTGCCGACTACAAATCCCTTGCCGTGACCATTGTTGTCCTTATGACCCATATCTATTCATCCTTTTTGCTGCGCTTAACTTTAGATTTAACCCCGCGGAGCAGTACCGATCCCAAAGCTGAAAGGGCGGCCGGAGCCACCTTTTTACCAACGTATTTGGCCATTTCGCCCATATTCTCGCTAGTTTCGTCGAGCCGTTGGGTAATCCGCCGAATATTGGTCATAATTTTGATTAAAATAACGACCATGGCAATACCCATAATCAGGAGCACTAGAAACCCGATGCTGAGCAAAATGACGAGGATGGTTTGGACTTCTTGCATAAGTAATCGCTAGTTATTACTTACTAGTATCAACCGCTATTCGCCCAGATGCAAGCCCTAGCGGTTTTCGAGCAGTTATTTAATATCGGTGCGGTCGCGCTTTTTGGTAATTAGAACAAAGGCGTGCCGCTCAATCACCGTATTCGGCAGGCTATGAATGTGGCCTTTACTGTCTCGAATGCGCGTGCGGCGCATGTCCATACTAACCACCTCGCCCTCCACCTTGCCTTCGCCAGGCTCACCAGCCTGGACAATATCACCAATGCTAAAATTACGGTCTCTGGCTAGATAGATGCCAGAAATAATATCGGTCATCAGCGGAATACCGCCGTTACCCAACGCAATACCTAGGCCGGCCACCAACGCCGTAACCACAAACGCTACATTGTTCAGACCCAGCGCCTGTAAAACGATGATGAATAGGAAGATCGCCAGAACCGTATCGATTAGCGAGACAAAAATCTCTTTCAGACCCTTTGGCATTCGAATGTAGCCGATTAACCAACCGGCGATGAAGGAAAGTAGGCGAATGACAATAAAGCCAATAACCAAGGTCACCGCCGCGGTTGGCAGATTGTGCAGGACCGCGCCAAAACTGGCTGAAACCGGCAGTGATAGATCGAGAGATGCGAGATTAATTGTGGGGAGGTGTAACACCGTTTAGCTTTCTAATTTAGGCTTCTAATTTACGTTTAAGTATAGCATTGACCATCGGCGGGTTAGCCTGGCCCTTGGAGGCTTTCATCACCTGGCCGACCAGGAAACCCAGCACCTTTGCTTCGCCGGCCCGGTAGTCGGCGACCGGTTGGGGGTGGGCGGCAATTACTTCGTCGACAATTTTTTCGAGGGTGCTGGAATCGGAGTTTTGGAGGAGCTCTAACTTCTCGGCTCCCGCTACCGGATCAACAGTATCTTTCCATAAGTAGCTGAGAAGAAGCTTAGCGTTGGTTGAGCTAAGCTTGCCGTCGGCGATCAGCTGCCCCACCCCGCTCAAGCTCGCCGCGCTAATACTCGACTCAGCCAATGACTGCTTCTGTTCTTCCTCCAGCCTAACCCGGTCACCGATTAGCCAGTTGAGCGCAAACCGGCTATGCTCCGGATTCTCGATCGCTACTTGGAGCCACATGGTCGCGGCGCTCGGATTGGCTATGAGAGCTTCGGCTTCGCGGGCCGGTATTTTGGCCTTGGCCAGCTCAGCGCGAATGTCATTAGGCAGTTCGGTAATAGACTTTTTGGCTTCCTGTAGCTTTTTTTCCGTAATCACCAGCGGGGGCAGATCCGGCTCGGGAAAGTAGCGGTAATCATGGGCCTCCTCTTTGCCGCGCTGGCTAACCGTCTTTTGTTTGGCTTCGTCCCAGCCGCGAGTTTCCTGCCTGATTGTTTCGCCGCGGTCGAGCAAGTCGGCCTGACGCTTAGTCTCGTACTCTACCACACCGGCCACCGCCCGGAACGAGTTGAGGTTTTTGCTCTCGGTCCGCGTGCCAAACTCCTTGGTACCGGCCGGGCGTAGGCTGACGTTCACGTCGAAGCGCATATTGCCGTAATACAGGTCGGCGTCGGACACGCGGGCATAACGCATCAAATTGTATAGCTCCTGGGCGTAGGTCTTGGCTTCGGCGGCGCTGCGCATATCCGGCTCACTGACGATTTCAAGCAGCGGCGTGCCGGCTCGGTTCAAGTCCACCAGCGAGTAGTCGGTGCCAACCGGATGGATTAGCTTACCGGCGTCGGCCTCAAGGTGGGCGCGCGTCACCCCCACCCGCTTCGTCGCACCAGCAAGCGGAAACTCAACGTAACCGCCGCCAATAATTGGCTCGTCAAACTGGGTGATCTGGTAGTTCATCGGGCTATCGGGGTAAAAATAGTTTTTGCGGTCAAACTTGGTATGGAATTGCTTGGCCTGGTCGTAGGCGTTCAGGGCATGACCGGCTCGCAAGGCCAGCTCGACCGCCGCGGCGTTCAGCACCGGTAGCGCACCGGGGAAACCTAGGCAAACCGGACAGACATTGGTATTTGGCTCGGCCGTCCGCGAATCATTATTGCAGCCGCAAAACAGCTTACTCTTGGTAGCGAGTTGTACATGCGTTTCAATGCCAATGACCACTTCGTACTTACTCATAGCCGCACCGGCGCGCCATTATTAAACTTAATATAGGGGTATATCTGAGCCACCTCGCCGTTGATAAAGCGCTCGATCGGCTTAGTTGGCTCTATACCGCCAAGAATACGGCGCAACGCACGGCCACTCCCATTATGCCCAACCACCAAAATGACCTCTTCCGATCGTTGACGGAGATCATCAACAAAGCTCTGGGTTCGCGCTACGATGTCCTCGATCCACTCTACACCATACTGGTTGTTTTTCTTGAGTGAAAAGTTGTTAAACATCTCCACTGTGACCTCATCTTGCGAAATACCTGCTAGCCTACCATGACCACGCTCTTGAAGCCGTTTATCCACCAGTATATTGGCAACCGGATAAGCGATTTGCTTGGCGATGATTTCAGCAGTCTGCTGAGCTCTCACGAGTGGGCTGGTAATCACTAGGTCAATCGATCTGATTGTGTTTCGCACCTCGATGCCGGCCGCTTCTGCCTCTCGAAGGCCTTTCTCAGTTAGCTTTGGATTATCCGCAGAGGGGGCCCAAATATGCGCTGCATTGGCTTCGCTCTCGCCGTGTCGTACAAAATAGACCGTCTTCATAGTGCCCCCAGATCATGCAAGCCGCGCTCAAAATCCTGAACCGCCTCGCGCGCTTGGCTCGGCACCAAATCGAAATCGGCCTCGTGCGCCAGTGCGTTGCGTACCTTATGGGCTCGCCAGATGGCATCCAGATCGCTAAACCGGCGGCCCGAGTTCTTCAGCCGCTCACCCATGGTCTCGCCACCGACGCCGGATTGCCTAAGCGCGTAATCGAGCAGCTTGTCGGCCTCGCTAACGGCATCGCGCAGGCTGCTACCGGTACCGGCCGTCATGGTCTCGATCGCTGCCCATTTGCGCGTGACGAAATCGCGGTCAACAGCGCCGGCGTGGGCCGAGGAACCCGACCGCCGCTTGCCCGTACCCGACTTGGAGCCGCCAATGATGGCGAGCAGCAGCAGGCCAGCGGCTAGCGCAATGATCAGCAGCCAGATCATACCGCCGCTCCCAGCAGGGCTTCCACGGCTTTGGCAGCGCCCAGTAGCGCACGCTCGCCCCGCTGTGGCGCGATCAATTGGACTCCAACCGGCAACCCTTGGGTTTCTCCCGCCGGGACACTGATGGCGGTGCTGCCAACCAGATTAACCGCCACCGTACAGATATCAGCTAGATACATTTGGAGTGGGTCTTGTGTACGCTCACCAAGCTTAAAGGCCGGCATCGGCGCATTCGGCCCAACCAGCAGGTCGACATCTTTAAATACCGCCTCGAACTCACGGATCAGTAATGTCCGGACCTTTTGGGCCTGCTTATAGTAGGCATCATAATATCCGCTACTCAGCACATAGGTTCCGATCAGGATGCGGCGCTTGGCCTCAGCCCCAAAACCCTCGTCGCGGCTTCTAAGATATGTATCGGCCAGGGTTTTAGCGTCTGCGGTACTGTATCCGTATCTGATACCGTCATAGCGGGCCAAATTTGAGCTCACTTCCGCTGGTATCAAGATGTAATAGCTTGCCAGCGCCAGTTCGACCGCCGACGGAAGGCTGACGTCTATAACCTCAGCCCCAGCCTGCTTCATCTTATCGACAGCAGCTAAAATAACTTGCTTCACTCCTGGATCGGTGCCCTCGCCCAGATATTCCTTAACCAGTCCGATTTTCTTACCCTTTAAGTCACTATCCAGGTTATCAACATAGCTTTTAGCACGCTCTACGGTCGTGGCGTCCTTTGGATCCTTGTCAGCCATGATGTCAATAAGTAGAGACATATCTGCGGTGTGGTTAGTCATAGCACCAATCGTATCGAAAGAGCTGCCCATGGCCACCACGCCATATCGACTGATGAGACCGTAGCTGGGCATCATGCCGACCACGCCACAGAAACTGGCCGGCAAACGGATTGAGCTGCCGGTATCGGTACCGGTTGCAAAGCAGGCTAGCCCCAGGGCTACCGCCGCCGCCGAACCACCGGAAGAGCCGCCCGGCACCCGGGTTGGGTCCACCGGATTCTTGGTTGGCCCAAAGTCGCTGTTTTCGGTTGATGAGCCGTGAGCGAAGGCGTCCAGATTAGCCTTGGCCACCATAATTGCACCCTCGGCCTCCAACTTTTCAATCGCCGTGGCCTGATAGGGCGCCTTGAATGGCTTCAACATATTGCTGGCCGCGGTGGTATGCGTTTGATGAGTTAGAAAGTTATCCTTGGCGATAAAAGGAATACCGGCCAACCGGCCGACATCCTTACCAGCCTTAATCTGGGCGTCAACCGCTTTGGCCCGAGCCAGCGCTGCCTCGCTGACCTCTAATACGGCATGGTAGTCTTCATGCTGCTTGATTGCCTCTAGGCTGGCCGTAACCAGCTGGGTCGCACTCAGCTTACCTGAATGCACCTCTGCCACCAGCTCAGCCAGCGGTCGCCGCAGATCGCTCATAGTACCCGCTTCACCTTAAAAAAGCCGTCCTGCTGATCGGGAGCGTTAGCCAGCAGCTCGTCGCGCGTATAATCGCTGCGCACCTCATCCGGCCGCACCACATCAACCAGACCGGTCACCTGATCGGTGGGCGGCACATCGCTGGTATCCACGTCTTGCAGCTGCTCAACAAAGCCGACAATTTTATCGAGCTCAGCAGCCATCCGCTCAATCTCGGCCTCTTCCAGGCCAATGTTAGCCAGCGCCGCGATCCGTCGTACTTCATCGGGGGTAATCTTAGACATGATCCTATTCTACCGATTTCGGCTTACAGCAGCAAAGGGTCACGATTCCCGCAGGAGCTTTAGCAGTTGATCCTCATCAATCTGCTTGGTGCCATATTTTTGCGCCTGCTTGACCTTACTACCACCGGGATCATCGCCAACCACTAGATAGGTCGTATTTTTAGTGACGGTATTCTGGGCCTTGCCACCCAGCGCCGCGATTTTTTCGCCGGCCACTTCACGGCTAAAGGCACTAAGTGTGCCGGTAATTACAAAGTTCTGTCCGGTCATCGGCCCTTGGACCTGCTCAACCGGCCGCGGCCGTACCCCGTTATCCTGCAGTTTTTGCAGGAACAGCTGGTGACGCTTGGAGTTCAACCACTCATGGGCACTCTCGGCCACCACCGTGCCGATACCTGGCACCTCTTGCAGGTCCTCCAGGCTAGCACCCCGGAAGCGTTCCAGCGTCCCAAAATGGTCGGCCAGGTCGCGGGCGGTCTGTTGGCCAACATGGCGAATGCCGAGACCATAAATAAAACGGTCGAACGGGATATCCTGCTTGGCCGCGATCGCGGCTACCAGCTTGCGCGCCGAAACCTCGGCGAAGCGGTCAAGCTCCACCACCTGCTCATAGGTCAGGGTGAAAAGATCGGCGGCGTCTTTAATGAGGCCGGCATCCAGCAGGGCGTCGACATTTTTCTCGCCGACGCCCTCAATATCGTAGGCGTCCTTAGAGGCAAAGTGGATAATCCGGCCGCGCTCCAGCGCCGGGCAGTCAAAGTTTACACAGCGCCAGACCGCCTCCTCTGGGCGCTTGGCCAGAGGGCAGCCACATACCGGGCAGTTTTTAGGCATAACGAAGGCTTTTTCCTGGCCGGTACGCAGTTTTGGCAGGCTCTGGACGACTTCTGGAATCACGTCGCCGGCCTTTTGCACAATCACGGTATCACCAATCCGGATGTCTTTGCGTGCCACCTCGCCGGCGTTGTGCAGGGTGGCCATCCCCACCGTTGAACCGGCCACCAGTACCGGTTCCAGCACCGCAAACGGTGTGGCCGCGCCGGTGCGGCCAATACTGACCATAATATCTTTAACCTTGGTCGTAGCCTGTTCAGCCGCGAACTTATAGGCGATGGCGGCCCGCGGTGCCTTGCCGACCACCCCCAGCTGACGATACAGCTCGCGATCCTGCACCGTTAGTACCGCGCCATCGGTGCCGTACGGCAAATCCTTGCGTTTTTCCTCCCAGCTCTCCAGAAATTTCATAATGCCATCAATGCCGCGCACCACTTGGCTGTGCGGCTCAACCTTAAAGCCCAGCCGGCTGGCCAGCTCATGCTCATCGCTATGGGTTGTAATGCCTGGCTCGTCGGTCACTACCGCGTAGACGTGAAAGCTCAAGTGGCGCTCCGCCACCAGCCGCGGATCTAGCTGCCGGATGGTGCCGGCAGCAGTATTGCGGGGGTTGGCAAACAGTGGCTTGCCAGCGGCTGCGCGTTGCTTGTTGAGGGCCGCAAAGGCCGCTTTGTACATCAGTACTTCGCCACGCACCTCAAAGCGGCCACGGTAGACGCCGGCCGGCACTCCCGCCTGATGCCGCAACCGCAACGGCACTTGTTCAATTGTACGTAAATTAGCTGTTACGTCCTCACCTACTCGGCCATCGCCGCGGGTCAGCCCCTGCACCAGCATCCCGTCCTCGTAAATAATAGCGGCTGCCAGCCCATCCATCTTGATCTCGGCATAAAACTCGTCACTTAAATCCGGTTGCAGCTTTTTCAGCCGCGCCACCCAGGCCTCAATCTCGCTTTTGTCGAAGGCGTCGTTTAAGCTCAGCATTGGCGTTTGGTGCGGTGCGCTGACAAACTTGGCGCTGGGCGCTCCCGCTACCCGCTGGGTCGGCGAATCCGGCGTAATGAGTTCCGGAAACTCCTGCTCTAGCTGGCTGAGCTCGTGTTTAAGGCTATCGGCCGCCGCCTCACTCATGATTGACGAGTCATGCACGTGGTATTGGTAGCGATACTCGTTAATCTGCTCGCGCAGTTTGGCAATGCGCTCAGCCGCCGCCGTTTTGGTCATTTCAATCCCTGATAGTAGCGGTAGAGGTAAAAGTTGGTTATCGGCAGCACAATTAAGCTAGTGGCAGCTTGCAGCAGCATAGTGAAGACGATCCATTGGGTAGCAATTTGTAATGGTACAAGGATAAGAATCGGAAGAATGATCAGCAACAGCAAGAACCCGACCAGCGCCAGCAACCGTCCTAGCGTTACCAGCACTCGGCCTTTGGTGAGCTGGCGGCTGGTGCGTACCGCTTGAACCGGACCTTGCTCGGTCTCAAACAGCACATAGATCGCGAACACACCACGGATTAGCAAGACCACACTGGGAATGGCGATGGCGATGGCCAGTACCGCTAGCAGCGCTTGCTCGACGGCCGTTAGCTGGGTACCCGGTGCGATTATGCCATAGGCTAAAATCACACCGCTAATCAGCAGAAAAACCGCCATAAAGAACAGTAGCAGCGTCACCAAGGCCAGCCGTACCAACATGGCCGATCCTTTATAGTAGGCCTGCCGGACGCTGACGCTACGGCCGTTCAGTAGCTCGATAATGGCGTAAATCAAAGCCACATTCATGCACAGCTGGGCAAAGGCCAGGTAGGCCGAGAAGGTGGAGTCGCCGGTGGTGTCGAGGCCAAGGTTAGACAGAATAGCTACCGGCGCGGTAATGATCAGCATCAGCTTGAGAATCAGCCGCCAGTTGGTGCGATAGTCCCGCAATGATTGCTTGAACAGCTTCCATGGCGACGACTTTGTCGATGCCGGCGCGGCCACAGCTGCAACGGTCTTCTTGGCTCTATTCTTGGACGGACTCTTGGCTTTGTCCGGGCTCTTCTTGGCACGCGGCATTAAACCTGGCCCTCCATGGCCCGCAGCTTTTGGATCCGGTCGGCAATCGGCGGATGGGTGCTGAACAGGTTCATCACGAATGAGCCGGACTTACGGCCAGCCAGCGGGTTGGTAAAGTACATGTGGGCGGTAGCGGTCGAGGCGTGCTGCACCGGTCGGTTAACGTTGCCGATTTTCTCTAGCGCCCGCGCCAACCCTTCCGGATAACGGGTCAGCAAGGCACCGGACGCGTCAGCCAAATACTCGCGCCGCCGCGACACCGCCAGCTGCAGCATAGTAGCCACTAGCGGCGCTAGAATCGCGGCCGCGATCGCAATTATCAGCGCGACCGGGTTGTTGCCCTCCTCGCGCTCACCACCAAAAAAGCTCCAGCGAAAAAAGAAATCGCTAAGCAATGAAACCACCGTCACCAACACCATCACCACCGCCATAAACCGAATGTCGTAGTTGCCGACATGGCTGAGTTCATGGGCGATCACACCCTCCAGCTCCTCTTTATCGAGCAGCTGTAAAATCCCGGTAGTTACCGCCACCACCGCGTGCTGGGGGTCACGCCCGGTCGCAAAGGCGTTGGGTGATGGATCGTTGACGATATACACCTTGGGCATCGGTAGCCCCCCGGCAATCGCCAAGTTTTCAACGGTGCGGTAGAGTTCCGGCGCGTCGGCTTTGGCAATCGGGCGGGCACCGGCTAACGTCAAGGCAATATTGGCTGAAAAATGATAGCTCACCAGCGCGTACACCACCGCGAACACCGCCACGAACACAAACGCCCCCGGCCGGTTAAAGGCTAGGCTATAGACATAGCCGAGCGCCGATACCAACGCCACAAATATCACCGTCAATAGAATCGATTTGCGCTTATTGGCCGCAATCTGGGTGTACATTTAAGCCTCCTGTGGCGACGGACTGCTGGAATGGGCTGAGTCGGCGCTGCCGGCCGCGTGCTGCACACCATCGACTTTGTTCGGTAGCTGCACGGTTACCCCACTGGGCTGGCCGGCTGACTCGTTTGAACCCTCACTGCTAGTATCCGCCTTGCCGGCAGGCGCGCTTACCTTTTCCGCTGAATCCTTTTCCGAGGATTCTTCGGACTCCTCGGGCTCCGGCTCTCGTTCGGTAAACTGTTCCGACTGCATCCGCTGCATCAGCTTCTCCAGCTGATCTTCGGCCGGGCTGGTCTCAATTGCCGGGTAAATCTTACGGACCAGCTCCAAAACGGTCGCGAGCTTTACCACCGGCTCCATGGTTGCCCATCGGCTGGCTTGCAGATCGGCAGCAATTGTTGAGGGTATATCAACCACGCTGTTGCGCAAATGCCACACCAACACATTGGTATCAACATCGCTAAATTCTTCGCAAATCTGTACTAATCGCTTTGAGAGTTCTAGTGCCTCGCGCCAGGCATAGGCTTTTTTAATATCATCCATCGTCAGCGCTTCCTGTTAAAACTGTACCGCCACGGGGTTTTGAATCTGAGCTTGATCATCAGTCTCAAAAAACTCCTTGGCCTTAAATCCTAGCATACCGGCATATATATTGGTCGGAAATACTTGGATCTTAGTATTAAAGTCGCGGACATTGCCGTTGTAGAAGCGACGGGCCGCCTGGATCTTGTCTTCGGTATCGACCAACTCCGCCTGCAGTTCCTGAAAGTTCTGGCTGGCCTTGAGGTCGGGGTAGGCTTCACTGACGGCAAACAAACTTTTGAGCGTGCCGGCCAGCTGGTTTTCCGCCTTGGCCTTATCTTGAATGCTGGTCGCGCCCATAGCGGCGCTGCGAGCCGCGCTAACATCTTCGAACACCTTCGATTCATGGGCGGCATAGCCTTTCACCGTGTTCACCAGGTTGGGAATTAGGTCATAGCGGCGCTTCAGCTGGACGTTGATGTCGCTCCAGGCTTCATCGGCGCGGTTTTTCGACTGCACCAAGCCGTTGTAGCCAAAAATCGCGATCAGTATCACTATCACAATAATTGCTAAGATTATCCAAGTAACCATTATCATGTCCTGTTATTTTGGCTTAATTATAGCACTCTTGGACTATTTGCGCAGGAGTACGTTGCTTATTGAAAAATAATATGTCAAAATTGTGCCACTTATGGCCATTATGTTGAAACGAGCCTACCCGCTTCATCTGAAGCACCGCTACCGCCACATCCTGCGGCTGCTGCTGCGTGATTCACGGTTTGTGGGCAGCTGTATCGGTATTGCCGCCATCGCGGTACTAATCGGCGTAAGCGTGCTCCAGGCGCCGCACCTTAAAACAGCCGCCGGCAAGCTCGAGCAGAGCTTTGCCTACAGCCTGGCTAGCTCCGGCGACTACGCCGGCTGGCATTCCTATACCGATGTCCAAGACCGGTTCCAGGCGAGCGTTCCCTGTTTTGCCGACACCGTGCCACAACCGGTTCAGACCAACACGCCGCTTGGCCCTTTGCTGTTCCGCAACACCGCCTGCCTCTACAACGTCTCCTATAAAGTTGGCAACCAGACCCTCCACTCCCAAGATAACTTTTGGATTAAGGTAGCGCCGGTACACTACCCGACCGACTCTGTCGGCCAGCTGGCCCTTCTTCAAGAGATCGCCACCAGCCTGGACCCCCACAGCCCCATGACGCCCACCAGCTTAAACGGCCTGCCGGCAATCAAACAGCAGGCGCAGAGCGCTCCCGATCCGAACGCGCCCAACCCTCAACCAAATAACAACTACACCTACTATGTTTTCGGCAGTGGCAACCTCTACCTACTCACAACCAACTATCGGCCCGGCTCGCCCAGCTATGTTGACCGGTTCGTCGGCTCTTTTCGGCCGCTAAAGTGAAAATTAATGTCACTGTATGGAGTGGTCGTCTTCCCCAAGCTTATACAGCATAGTTATCAGCTCCTCGGTTGGCAGCGGGTTTACGTCAATTTTTCTTTGGAGCGCAATAATATACCCCTGAATGATGCGTTTCAGTTGTAACACATCTTTTCGCCAGAATGGTCCAATGCTATAAGGCGTACTCGGATCGGTAAATTTGGTCGATATGGTAACGGATCCAAAAATTGGGCCAACCGTTCCGTTCACATTCAACACATCTTCGATACGCACGCTCATTACATCGGCAGTCCTAAAGAGCGAGCGTTTTTCGGCTACAAGCTTGATGCGATTTAAGGTAAGTATCCCCCTGGGGACGGTTAAGAAGGCGGTTGAAGCCGTAACCAACACTTCATTGGAGTCCCAGATGGCTCTTTTTAATGCCCGCTTAGCATCTTCCGCTGGCTCTTGACCGGTCATTCCTCACCGCCGCATTCTTACTTATTCTTTAGTGCACTATATCAAACCAAGGGGCAAGCATACATAAGTCCTGGTGGGAGAGGAGGGACTCGAACCCTCAAGCCTTGCGGCAACAAATTTTAAGTCTGTCGTGTATACCGATTCCACCACTCTCCCTGGAGGCACCTACCGGAATCGAACCGGTCTAAAAGGTTTTGCAGACCTCTGCGTAACCACTCCGCCAAGGTGCCAGAACTCTTGTGATTATATGTTAAACTGCGGCGTTTGTCTTGACCTGGTGTGCGTCGATGTAAGCGGCTGCCGCCTCGCAAAAGTCGTGGAAGACGTTTTGCCAGCGGGCATCGGTCGCCGCTACCGCCTCCGGATGCGACTGCACGCCCAGCACATACTGCTCATTGCGACCCTCGACCGCCTCAATGATGCCGTCCGAGGCGCGCCCAACCACCCGCAGGTCATTAGCAACCCGATCCAGCGCCTGATGATGCATGGTATTGACCATCAGCGAGGTCGTCCCAAGCAGCTGGGCCAGGCGCGAATCCTCTTCTAGGGTCACCTTGTGAGCCAGCTCGGCCGGATTATGGTGGTCGGCCGACTCGTCGTGGTTAATAGCCGTGGTGCGCACCGCCCCAATATCTTGGATTAAGGTACCGCCAAAAGCGGTGTTCATCACCTGGATACCGCGGCAAATCCCAAACAACGGCTTTTGGTCCAAGACGGTCCAGGAGCAAAGCGTTAACTCCATCTGGTCAATCGCGGCATTCGTATTTATTAAGTCCGCCCGCTTGTTTGCACCATAAAACTGTGGTTGGATATCGCCGCCGCCCACAAACATAATGCCGTCAGCCTGTTCATAAAGCTGCTGCATAATCGCCCGTTCGCTCACGATTGGCATGAGTAGCGGGACGCCCCCGCCTCGTACTATGGCATCAATCGCCGTTACCACAATACCGTCGTGTGAGGGCCATAGCGGCTCAGTAGTACTCGCATACCTCCGACACGGAATGCCGATCAACGGTCGTTCCTTCATACTTCTTATGCTACACCTCCGCGGCGGCAGACTCAACTATTTAGTACCTATTGAAAAAGGGCTCGAAATATTTCGAGCCCTAACGGCGGAGTCATCGGTGCCCCGCCGCTGTAAAGTAGCCGCCATCACTGCCCAGCTACTGGTCCGTCATTTAGATTAAACTGCCGCTTGGGCGCATATCGCCTGGTCCGCGAATCCTGGAAAAGCACTCCGCAGCGAACCCATGTCTTCACATAACGGTGAGTGGTGCTCATGCTCAAATGGGTGAACCTGGATATCTCGGTGATGCTGAGATCGGTGGCTCCACTTGCTACCACCTCAT
Organism: Saccharimonadales bacterium (SeqCode); assembly: GCA_035510255.1. Classification (GTDB taxonomy): domain Bacteria; phylum Patescibacteriota; class Saccharimonadia; order UBA4664; family SCTI01; genus JASLFZ01. The sequence goes on from DATKHK010000078.1 coordinate 17,384, forward strand.
CCAGGCCGAAGCAAGCCACCACCGCCAAACCGCGTACCAGCGACGCTGAAACTTCAGGGTCACTGTCTTTGCGAGCCCATGCAACCAGAGCTGCAGCGGCCTTGCCAGTTGGGAGCACTCCTCTATTTGCCTCGCCCTTATCGGCCAACTTGATAATCGACTTTAGGAGCGGCCCCTCGACCTCTGTCTCGGGGTCAACGGTAAGGGTAATTTGCATTGTGGATCACCTCGTGGGGTTGAGTTGTTAAGCTGCTTGCAGCACTTACGATGAATTGATTAGTATACAAGTTATTGCACAGAAATACAAGATTACATAAATAAAGCGGCTCCGGATTCACTGAGCACGCTTGAGGCTGAATATTTAGATTCTAGCCCCTTCGCGATGCACTGAGTCTCGGCTTTAGTGGGTGTCAGGCCGCTCGCCGTTATCTCGCTAGCGAGCTTGGTTTCGACATTGGACTTGTCTGCCGAACTCCATCCAGACGATCCGCCGCATCCAGCTATGACTATAGCTAGTAGGGCTAGCCCTGCGACCATCCATTTCTTACTCATGGTTTCGTCCTTTGTTGGCCTAACGCCTCATCCCAGCAATGCCGGGGTCCTGGGTAAATATGGATGCCGCGTAGTGTAAGCCGCAGCTTAGGAAACTGCTGTTTTGGCAGCCCCCAAAGCTACGGCTTAGAGTAAGTGCTAATCTGTTAAAGAACCAGGCTATATTGGCATGAATTTGATGGATTGTCAATTGGAACTCCATAAAATGACGAGACCCCAGCAGGGCCGAAGCCCCGCCAGGGTCTTTTTCAGATTATTTGCGCCGTAGCGTTTTGGTCAACCTGATACCATTCGAAATCACTGCGAACGACGCCAATCTCTTTGAGCTTACTTATGATCATCTCACCAGCAGTGTTACGAGTCCTAGGCTCCTGAGTAGGTCCGAGAAGGTGTGAAAGTGACTCCAGGGACGCTGACGCTCTTCCCGGAAAGTACACACCACGAAGCCAAAGGATGTCTCGGCTCAACATCTTCAAGTTCTGTCCTTCATAGAACTCGAACTCTTGGTCTGAGTTGGCATGACAGAGAGCCTCCACCGCCTCGATGGTCGTGGGAGCCTCCCTTGGGGCGTCTTCTTCCTTCAGCCTTTCACGAGCAATCCGCTCGTCGTAGTTACCGATAGCGCTCTCAGCTTCATCCCAGCCGAACCAGAAGATCCAGACTGCGACGAAGCCGATAAGCGCCCAGAGCAACGGCCGTTTAACCACTACCCTAAAGGCTGCTGGGCTGGACTGCCGAGTGGCAGTGCCCTTCACCCAGAGCGGATGAATTTGAGCACCATCGTGCTTGTACCATTTCAGGTATAGCTTTTTCTCGAGAAGTCGCCCTTTGTTTTGGATCTGCACGAGGCTCTGTACTTCATCTTCAGCCCCACTCCAGCTGTTTTTGATGGGCTTTGTGCCTTCTTTGACAACAACACCTGTAGTGGTGTGCCAGCCTTGAGCGCCGCTAACGACATGCGATATAGCAAACCCCATGAGTAGGACGATTACTACCACATACGTATCGAGCCGAACAGCGTCGGCCTTTGGTGAAGTTTTGGTCCAACGAAACGCTGGCCCAAATACAGTTGCAACGAGCTTCATCGGACCACCTCCGGTCGATAGAAGATTTGGACGATGACTAGGCTATATTATAGCATAGAAATATCTAGAAGTCCAATAGCGTAATGAGTGGATTAACCTTGAGGGTTACATCCTCTAGTCAAAAGAACCGGTTTTTACTGCGCCTGCTCTTTTGTAGTTAGCCACAATTACACCGCTGGGCAAAGTTTTGGATTCCGTAAGCTCAAAAGCAGCTGGAATTGCTCCCTCTCCAAACAAGCGTTTTCCCTTGCCAAGCGTAACCGGAAATATTTTCAGCCACAACTCATCTACTAGATCGTTTTTTAGGAGGGTTTGTATCAGCACGCTGCTGCCATGCACCTGAAGCATTGGACCGTCTTGTTCCTTCAGGGCTTTGAGCTTAGCCACAACATCATCTTTTATAAGTATCGACCCGTCCCAGGTAAGGTCTATGTTGCTATCGGATACTACATACTTTTTAGCGTTATTAAGTGAGGTTGCTATAACCCCCTCTTTCTGTTTCGGCCAATAAGCCGCAAATATCTCATAGGTCTTCCTACCAAGCAGTAAGTCAAACGGCATGCTCATCTGTTCGTTCATTGTGTTATCTGAAGGGGAAGAGTACGGAACGGTCCAGCCACCGTACTTGAAGCCGCCCGAAAGATCTTCTTCCCGGCCTCCAGGAGCTTGCATGACACCGTCGAGACTGACAAAGGTTAGGACGACTATTTTTCTCATGCCTTTATAGTAACAAACAATACTTTCATGGTGCACCATAAAAGACTCTGACCAAGAGGTCATCTTTTTCGTTCGGTAGCACTTATATGAACCTGGGGCTACTTCAAGTCTCTTAAAAAAGCGAAACCCCTACCGAAGCAAGGGTTCCGGTAGGGGACGGGGTGAGGTGCGGCTCGGCCGTAAACTAAGGCGATGGCTGCGGATGCGTCGATAGAGATAGAGTGCTACTACGAGACTGCCAGCACCTGCCCATATTGCGAGACTGAGGTGTAGTTGTGGCAGGTAAGCACCGGCACCCCAGCGATATATCATGAAAGCTAGAGTACTGCTGCCAGCCAGCAGTATCACCGCCTGCTTGCGTGGCCACTGCCAGATAGTCGCCAGACTGGCTGTAAGCGGGCCAAGCGGCAGAAGTAGCGTTACTGCAAAGCAGGGCAGCTGCAGCCATCGTGGGACCTGACCAAGCCACCCGGCCGCGACTCGCTCCTCACTAGCTTCCAGCTTCTGGCGGGACTTATCCAGCCAGGACATGGAGCGCAGTATCTCGCGGTGGTAGACGGCAAACGTCATGAAAGCGACCTGCCAGCTGGCGAAAATAGCTATCTCCTCAGTCATTGGCAGTGGATGCACTTGGTTGCTAAAGATCGCCTCGGCACGACCCCATGCGGCCGCAACCAAGAATTGCAGAGCTGCAAGTAGAGCGTGCATGACTTCTCCTTATCGATGAACTCCTTGTAGAAACCTCGGCACCTTCGTTATATGCCATATTTCGGGTAAGCACAAGGGTTTTAAGGATGGCGGTTAAGCTGACGGCTAGTTGAAGCAAAGAAAAAGGCTCAAAATGAGCCTAATGAAAACATTTGGTGCGGGCCGGGCCGCCAAAAAAACGGTCAAGCCCAGGTTGAGGCTTTGGTGCAGGCGTTGCTGGAGCCGCTGGGACGTCGGGAGCGGCAGAGACTACTAGAGCTTCTTGGTAAGTAGTCCTCCGAGGAACTCGTGGCGGCGCAACTGCAATCCACTTTCCATTCTCGGCGAGGAATACCAATAGTGTCGTGACAGCAATCCGCTTGTTGCCATTCTTGAACGGATGGTCTTTGATCATCAGGTAGAAGAGAATTGCTGCCTTATCTTCAAGCTCTGGATACGGCGAATGACCCTCAAACTCCTGAAAAGGTGCAATTAGGCTGCCTTCCAGTCGGTCGGGGTAGCGCGTATTGAAGGGTGGCAAGGGCTCATCCCATGTCATGTTTCGCTCAGCTAGAACGAAGGCTATGTATTCAACATATGCAAGACTAAGAGGCTCACTCATTGCCTAGCAGTTTGAGTGTCTCGCCGTAGTCTTTTACGACTCGCTCGACGTACTGCTGAACGCGGTCCTTCTCAGCCTTGTTGAGCTTTTGGTCACGCTCTGGTTTCTCGTTCTTGGGGGTGTCTGCTTGCTGCTTCATCGTTACCCTCATTTTACACTAGACATACATATAGTCGAGAGTTTACGCAGGCGCACCGCCAAGGGTCATTCTCGGACGGCGCTCCCCGGCCTACAGCAACTTGCGCAGTTCCTCGCGGCTGATCTCGGCGTCCTTCAGCAAGCGCGAGAGGGTTCCGATCGACATCGTCCGGCGGGCAACCGGGATGCTCAGCGTTTGGCGCGTGACTGGGTGTAGGTAGATGTGGTGGCTGCCGCGACTGCGGTCGTGCTCCCAGCCCTTGCGCTCCAGAACTCGGATGAGTTCTTTGGCGGTAAGCCGAGGAAGCTTCTCGCTCACGCAGCCGGAGCCAGTTTGCGGTGCTCGATCTTAGGCAAGTCCCAGCCATGCTCCTGGCGGGACTCGAGATAGAGGGCCATCGCCTCCTGGATCATGGCAGTGGCCTCTTCGAGGGTGTCACCCTCGCTAACGCAGCCCGGCAGGTCCGGGACATAGACCGAGTAACCGCCTTCGTCCTGCGGCTCGAAGATGACGTCAAACTCGTGCTGTCCGTTCGTACTCATACATCCCATTCTACATCGACAGCCGGAAGTTCGGCAAGTCGTGCGTGCTCCGTCGCACAATCGGCGTTTGGTGTCTAAAAGCTCGATCCGTTACGTCGGCCGGTCGAGACCGGTAGGCTACCGAGATGCCCTGCCCAAGATGCGGATGCACAGTGCGGACCTTTGTTGAGCCGGGTCGCTGGCGCTGTTCTGGTGGCTCTAGCTATCGCCTACAAGCGGGCCACCCCGCACGTCCGGCGGCTACTCAACCAAGCACTCTTTGACGCCCTGCTGATCCGTGACGAAGACATCGCCGAGGCCAAACCCGCGCCCTGGGTCGCCGAAATCCACCGCCTCGCCGGATCGTCCCTGGACAACCAGGAGGGCCGCCGGAACGCCCACGGCCCCCTTTCGGGGGCCGTGGGTTTCAATAAAGCCAAGATGGTGCAGCATAGCTGACGCATTTCAAACAGCAGCATTAGCTGCTAGCAATGATTACAAACTCAAAAACCTCGTTAAGGTATTTAGTCTATCAGGCGATTTGATTTGATGCGGGCTTTAGGATCATTTCTATTTGCGGGATTGGCGTAATGTAACTTGGTCGGTCGGGCTCTTCCTCAACTTTATTTTCAGTTTTTTCAAAACCAAACCGCTCATAAAAACGTATTGCGGCATCGTTATAACTAGCCACCTCAAAGTATATATCTTCTTCACCACCAAGCCAGTCCAAGGCTTTATCCATCAGCTTTCTTCCTAAGCCTTTGCCCTGAAAGCCTGGTTCTACATAAATACTATTTACCAGTCTCCTACCCTCGTCGTTTCTTGATGCTACAACAAAACCCCTGACATCATTGTCAATCTTGCCTACATATGCCACCCAGTTTTCATCATCCTCTGCGATTTTCTGCTTAAACCACGCAATCCTTCTCGGAACAAACTCGCCATTTAACCCCTGTGCATTGATTCTTACATCTTCTAGGGTTATGCCAAGTTCCTCGTTGGGGTACGTACCCATCCATGCTGCGTCACGAATACTGCAAATTACCTCAGCATCGTTAGGCACTGCTCGTATAATTTCAGTTAAAGAGCCTTCAAGTCCGTGCTGGAATGTAGTTTTTTCGTTCATTATGCAGTTGGCTTAATCGCGTGGCTTTCTTGCGTCAATTAGATTTGGTAAAGTTATTAACTCTAATTTCAGGGATATTTACTTCCATGGGCTGATTGAGCATAAACAGCATAATCTGAGCAATTGTTTTGGGCTTAGGATACAACGAGGTATCACGCATATCCCCAGACTTCTTGAAGACCTCAGTGCTTACGCTACTGGGATACAACATCATTACTTTGAGAGTTCCCCTTTTCTCTTTTCTCAATGCCTCAAGATAGAAGCGGTATGCCGCTTTGGTCGCAGACTGCAAAGCGTATATTTCCCGAGCCTCGAGTGCAAGATTCGCGGAGCAAACTAGTATTTCAGCGTAGTCATTTTTGAGCTTTTTCAATACTTCGTTTGTCAGGTTTATATTTGCAATGGCATTAACCTCAAAATGGCTCGCAACATCAGTCGGGTTTATCTCGTCAATAAGTCCCTTATGAAATGTACCGATTGTGTTAACGAACTGGTCAATAGGTGTATCTATTTTGGAGACAATAGCAGCTAACGATTCTTGGTCTGTAATGTCGCATTCAAGTTCGATAATGTCCGCAAGGTGCAATGGTCTCACCTTTTCAAAGTGCCGGCCTAGAACGTAGATAGTATCATAGTGCTTCGGGTTGAGCCCTTTAACGAACGCTAAGCCTATTCCGTCAGTACCTCCAGCGACCAATATATTCTTCATGGGCTAATCATAACAAAAAGAGGCCAAATGGCCTCAAATGTTAGAAAGTATACTGTTTGAAAAACGTTTGGGTTGTATTGGTGCGGGTACAGGGACTCAAACCCTGGACCTCTTCCTTGGCAAGGAAGCGCTCTATCAACTGAGCTACACCCGCATAAGAATATAAATGGTGGCGAGACTCGGACTCGAACCGAGGACACGAGGCTCTTCAAGCCACTGCTCTACCAACTGAGCTATCTCGCCGCGTACAGTGCGACAAAGCAGCGCGACGAAGAGAATGATAGCGAAAAACCCAGCTTTTTTCAACGGGTTTAGGAGCGGACCCAGTCCGATTGCCAATCCGATCGCCCAATATTGACAAAATTAGCATTATATACTATAATGGAGCTTCCTTTTTAGGACACTGCTGGAAGATGGAGACAACCTACTAGCAACCACCATAAAAGGAGTACCTAATGTTTACTCGTCTCATGTCGCATTGGCGTAGTGCGCCCCGATGGGCGCGTGTCGTTGGAGGCATTGTGGCGACTTTGGTTGTCCTCTATCTCCTGTGGTTCCTGGTGTATCTCGCTTTCGGGTCCCTTTCCGGCAGCGAAGCCCAAGCCGCGACGCCCCGCCCCACCAAGGCGTGGCTGCAGCAAGGCACGATCGCCAGCTCCCACATAGTTCCCGGAGCGGCGGCGGTTGTCGCCCACAGCGCCACGGTCACGTCGGTCGAACATAGTTACGAAAAGTATTTCGCAAACCCGTTTGGCCAGAAGTTGATTTGGCTCAAGATGAGCCAAGAGACCTACTACTCCAAGACAACCCATAGCATCACCTATGCACCACCCGCGATTGTTACCGCCGGCATTACGACCCTCGGAACGATCACGCAGTGGAAGGTCAGCAGCATCGATAAGACGGTCGCGCACCAGTATTACCCGTACGAAGGGTATCTCAAGGGAGGTTTCCTCTCGAAGGCTGTGCTCTACCTGACCCGCTGCTTTCCCAGTCCGTTTGGATGTATCGACGCTCAGTCCGCTAGCCGCGGAATCGAGATTCGATCACATTACGACGGTACTGCCAGCTATTACTGATCCGAAAGGAACTGGCTGGCAGAACCCAGCCCCGCAGAGGCCTCGCGGCCAACGCGGGGCTTTTGCTATGTAATCTCTACCACCCGGAAGTCCAGGGAGTGCACCTGCGGCCTAGGGGTTAGCAATCTTTTTCCACCAAGGCAGCTTCGCGGCAATAAAATTATCTACCGACCAAGCGGCGGGCGCCGCCAGTTGGTCGAGTCCGTACAAGGCCAAGAATACAACCGTATAGATGATACCGGTTCCGATATCGGTTGAAGTATTGGAATAGGGACCACCAAACCCTTCGGCAACCGCCCAAACTAGAAAGCTAAATACCGCTGCCGCAATATAAACAGAGCGACGCGCCAGGCCGAGGAGGAGGCAGACTGCAATCAGACTCTCAATCACTGCCACGCCATAGGCAAATAGGTGTGGGTTGCTCGATAATAGCCGCGACCAAAAATGGAACCAACCCTGAAGCCAGCCTGCTTGGCTACCGGCTGCCGAGTTTATTTGACCCATGAACCCATTAGCAAACGCCGGTTGCCACTTAAATGAGGCATCGACCGCCCAAATTGCCCCAAAGGCCAAACGTAAGCTGGCAACCCGACGTGAAAGTATACTGGTGTTAGTTCCAGTCGTCATGCCGATAGTATACCATAAGCATAAGTGTTTTGGCTGGAGTTGGTTGACGCTTCTTGACTGGTGCTCTAGACTACACTCGTTTCTTCCCCAAGAAAAGTGAGGCGGTAATGATCGTGCAGTACGTGCTGTTCGTGATACTTCTGCTAATCACCCTCCCCTTGGCGTTGGTTATGATCAGGCTGCTCCAGCGTACTTTGTGGGGCGACTTTATCATCTGGCTAGCCGAACGTAGCGTGAGTAATGCCGAGAAGGCTCTTGCCAAGAATGCCACCGACGCCGAACTCGAAGCCATAGAGCAGGCCTGCCAAGCCAAGGTAGAAAAAGCCAAAGAAATAAACGCCGCGACAGTAACCATGCTGAGTCTTGGCAAGTTTACCATTACGTTTGCCCGCGACCCGGAATACATCAACCCCCTACGCCAGAGTTACTGGTCACTCCAACTCAAGCTTGGCCAGCCGCGCGAACACACCCCCAACTAGGAGCTAAGGCTCTTGGTTGGGGGTATTCCCTTTCTCAAGCCAAAATAATTACTGGTGGGCGATGAGTCCCTCAAGTGGAACACCCTACTCGATAATTTAATTCTCATGACCGAAAAATTAGAGGCATTGGGCTTTGCCTATTATGGCAGTAAAGTTACTGTTGTCGGGGCAGAAAATGAGCAAGAAGATGTATAAATTCCTAAAGCAGTGGCGAGCTAAAGTGGCTGAGTGCCATAACGGCAAATATCTGCATTCAACACGAAAGACTGGAATTTCTATTAGGATTATTGCCGTGATTAGGTATCCTTAAGAGATGAATGAGCTGCAGGCAATCGTGGCGTACTGGCTCGACTGTATTAAGTCTGAGAGTGCGTTAGAGCAAAATTTTGGGATTAATACATCTAAGTTCGGGTTGAATACGAGGACAAGAGCTACCCTATTTGAAGACACGAAAGATCCCTTCATATTTTCAGAGATTGGCCTCGAGTATTTCTTAGAGAAGGGTAAAGCCTATGAGCTGGTCGCTAAATCGACACTAAAAGGCCAGGATGTATACTTCGGCTACCCTCTACTCATGTTTTTTGATTCTATTGCTAGGAAAAATCGAGTTGCACCACTCTTTGTGATGCGGCTAGAGGCTGACGTACGTGAAGACAGTCTCATACTCAGGCGTGCCGAGCCATCTCCGATGCTCGGCAGTAACGCGTTTGAAAAACTAGGTCTCAAACAGGAAGAGATTGCTGCGCTCAATGATGAAGTAAGCGAGATATTTAAAAGCAATAAATCCTCAAAACTAGAAACTATACTATATTTACTCAAGAAAGAGACCAGGCTGACATTTATTGAAGGCATCAATCCAAATAATCTTTCGACAGACACGACAATCCACCCTTATGACGGTAACGTCATCTACAACAAGGCAATTTTGTTTGCTAGCGAAGCTTCGGTCTACAACCTGCACCTTCTCAATGACCTTGAACAGCTGGTCAAGCGGGACGACCTCAACGATACTTCTCTGAAGTATATAACATCACCTACCACCGCAAAGTATAGTGACCTGACGCCAGTACTACCGTTTGCTTTTGATGAGCATCAACTACTAGCAATCCGTCGCATTTTAGATAGCGAGCACACAGTTGTGACTGGACCGCCAGGTACTGGGAAAAGTCAATTTATAGCTAACCTCATTATCAACTTATTCCTTCAAAAGAAGAAGGTTCTATTCGTCAGCCATACCGGCGAAGCAGTACGCGTCGTCAATGAGCGAATAAATAAAAACTTTGCCAATTTAATAATGCAGACCGGGAAAAAAGAGACTCGTCAGGACCTGGGGCGGCGGTTAGCCGAAATGGTTGAGCAATACAACGACCAGCAAGCTATTCAAATACCAGGCGCTACCCTTGATGACATTACACGCAATTGGAATGATATAAAGTACGAGACAGCCTACCTGCGGCAGACAAACAAACTGCACAAAAAAATTGAGGAGCAGCTGAGCGCACAGCAAACCCATAGCCAAAGGTCGGGCATAGTACAGTGGTTGACCCTGCAGGTCATTCGATTGCAAATGAGTAGCCTATTAACAAGATCACGTAAAAGGCGTAATAGTATTGAAGTGCTGGCGTCCATTGGGCGACTTAAGACGCACCATGTAGAAATAAGCCGTTCGTACGTGAGAGCCAATTACTTAGCATTTATTCTGGAGAGCGGGCTGTATGGGGAGCTACTCGCCTATGTAGATTCCGTGCAGAATAAAAAATTTAACCAAGGGCATATACAAGACAAGGGTGAAAAATATATTAATGCCGCTCTTGGAGCTATGAACGTATGGTCATGTACCCTGAAATCTCTGGCGGCAACATTTCCTCTTCGAGCTAATCTTTTCGACTATGTAATATTTGACGAAGCATCTCAGATTGACCTGCCTTCGGCCGCGCCTGCACTTTATCGAGCTAGAAATGCTGTAGTAGTTGGAGATGGGAACCAGCTTACTCACATTGCTAAAATCAATAAACAATTAGAGGAAGAGTTAGCAGAGAAGCACAAACTTTCTGCGCTTGAGCCCTACCCAGCCCTCGTACGCTACACGGATGTATCTCTATTTAACTCTGCAAAGCGAGCCTTAAATGAGCCGGAACATGAGCTTAAAAATCACTATCGATCGAATACCCTCATAGCTAACTTGTTTAGTGGCGTCTTTTACGATGGTCGGCTTAAGATTCACGAGCCGAACTCTAGTCTGCCGGGGGACATACAACCCGGGGTATACTGGGTAGATGTAAAAGGGACTGCACATAAATACAAAACTGGGAGCAAATACAATTCTGAGGAAGCAGCGCATGCAGTAAAGCTCTTAGAGCGGCTAATACCGGTCGCCAACGAACGTGGGCTGACCATAGGCGTGACCACTCCATACTCAAAACAACAAGATGTCATTTCGAACGCGATAACAGCCGCGTTCGATGCGGAAGTGCTCGCCAACGTTCGTGTATTAACCGTGCATAAATTTCAGGGTTCGGAGGTAGATATATTGATATTCTCGCCGGTGCTAGCACATAAGGGTGACGGCGGTTCGGACTACTGGTACATTAAGAGCAAGCAAATACTAAATGTGGCTGTTTCTAGAGCAAAACAGCTTCTCCTGATTGTCGGAGACCTTGACCATGCATTACAGAGTCAGTCAAAACTCAAAGATATTGCCGAGTATTGTAATCGCATAGGTCAGAATCAGGATCAAAGAACGCCCAATAGGCCAATGAACATATTCGAGAAAGAGCTCCTCGGGCTTTTACAAAAATCTATACCAAGGACATATGCCGTTGAGCCACAGTACGTTGTCGGAAATCGATTTACCATAGACTTTGCTCTCTTGTCTAAGCGTAGAAAAATCGCAGTAGAGCTTGATGGCCGGCAGCACGAAATTGTGGGTGGGCTACCCGTCTTCGAGGACAAGCAGCGTGATGCATACCTCACAAAAGAGGGGTGGCATGTTATCAGAATAACTGTATACGAGCTCTTAAAACAGCCGGATCAAGTTGTCGCGACTTTACGGCAAGCAATCGGCAAAAATCGTTAGTTTGAGCAACTATTGTAGTAAATTAACGGTATATTGACATTAATACGTTAATTTGTTATACTCTTTAGTATGATTAACGTAGCAACTCAGCAAAAGATTACGGCACTTAAAAGAGAGTTTGAGGCACTAAAACGTGGCAAAGAAGCTTTACTGAAGCTTATTGATGAGGCCGAACTTCCCGAAGCAGTCTATAATTCAAACGCTATCGAAAACTCAACACTTACACTGAAGGAAACTGAACGTATCCTACTTGAACAAGAGGTGATGCGCCAAATAAGTGTCCGGGAGCTCTTCGAGGCCAAGAACCTAGGACGCGTCACGGAGTACCTAGGTAGCAAGACCGATATGATGCTGAATGAAGAGACCATGCTACTGCTTCATCAAATGCTCATAGGTGGCATTAACGATGCAATTGCTGGCCGTTTTCGGAATGGACATGAGTATGTTCGCGTAGGTACACATATCGCCCCAGCACCTGAACATGTTAAACAGCTACTGGGTAACCTGACCGCCGAGTACAATAGCACTCATGAACAGTACTTTCTGAAGCGTATCTCCTACTTTCATCTAGAATTTGAACGCATCCACCCATTTGTCGACGGTAATGGCCGAATTGGCCGCGTCCTTATTAATTTGCAGCTGGCCAAGCTTGGCTTCCCGCCAATTATTATTCGTAATAAAGGTAAGCATGATTACTACTACCCGGCGTTCCGTGCCTTTCAAGAAAATGGCAAGACCGATACTCTTGACCGACAGCTGTCATTAGCGCTGGTGGAGTCATTGCATAAACGCCTCACTTATCTGAAGGGTCAGGAAGTAGTAAAACTATCGGATTACGCCAAGATGAAAGATAAGCTAACAAATAGTTTTATTAATGCTGCTCGTCGGCAGACGATTCCAGCATTTCGTGAAAAGGGAGTCTGGAAAATTGGTGCTTAATAGGCGTCAATTCACCTAAGGATAATTGACTCAATGTTTGTGTTGTAGTGCAGATCGAATCATTTTCATCATTAACTGCCTCATATCCTCACCGCCAGTCTCTGCAATATAGACATAGACGTTCATTCCTGCAACGTCAGCTTCTCTCTGTATCTTCGCCATTACAGCTCCGGTATTGCTGGGAGGTGAACTCGAGGCTCTTGTAACCATGTACTGATTATACGCTAAAAATCCAAGCATTAAGGGAGTCGAACACTATACAACGGATTTGGGGTAATGAAAAGTTTCAGAATTAGTATTTGCTGGAACTTTTCTAATCTGTAAATCTACTTGGTGGGGATTTGGGGACGTTATCCGAACCAAGTTGACGTAGCGTTTACCGAGAGCGCCTCTGTCGTTCTATGATTCCTAAAAGACCAAAGAATACTAATGCCCACAATAGCACGTCTATTGCCAGCGCTGCAGGCTGCCATGATGTTGTGCTGCCAGAGCATGAGTTGCTGGTCTGCTGGGTCCATATCAACGGAAATCCAAAACCCGTCACATGGTCGTAGGCACTATCTAAATCCTCGCAGAGATGAACCTTTGACGTCGCATGCTTTTGCCTTAGAGTTGGTATAAATCCGAATACCACCATCACCGCTACAGCCAGGAGTACTGCAATTACTATCCGCTTGACTGAGAGCCTTTTGACTATCATTAAGCAAATTGTACCATACCGCTTATGCCTGGATGTATATTCTGCTTTTGCTAAGCCATAAATAAGTCCTGGTGGGCAATGAGTCTCCGAGATGGAACACCATCATACCCAGCTTACTCCCGTTAGTAGAAAGCCTAGAGGAACTTGATGTGAACGTCCAATATATAAATAGTTGCGAGAGAATGGGGCTATGGTAATGATGGAGGTTGAGTTGGGCTGTTAGTGGGGTTGGAAACTTCATCACTTGAGGCAACCAGTTGATTACTAGTAGCCGACATGTGGCTGGACTGCCCAGGAAGCCACTTTTGGAGCAAGTCGGTCACGCCGTCTTGTCTTGTAACTCCTGAAGCATTTAGATACGGCTGCAAAAGTTGGTAAAGCCGCACTCGTTTACTCCGAGGGATGGCACCCAATGCTATGATAACTCCCTTACCATTTTGAGAACTAAGCTTTAAAGCGCTATGTTGATTTAATGAACCAAGTCTTCCCCCAACCATAACCGTTGTCATTGATGCCCGGGTTAATGTACTGAGGTCAAGAGATCTTTTCCCCACGAAACCATAAGTCTTGAGTGTATCTTCGGAAATACTAGTGATTATAGGTACACGCAGTGGTAGATAAAGTATTAGTAACCCAACAAGAATCCCAAGACTAAATAAGATGTTCTGCGGATCATGAGTGATGGCATATATGGTCGCAGCGATAAACAGAATTAGAACAATCAGGAAGAGTACTGCTAAGATGACCTGTATAACGATAAGTAGTAGATACGCTCGACCCTTGGCAGTTCTGTCCAATCCTGTAACGCTGGCGACTTCCATGCCTGGATTGTAACTAATTACAACTATAAGCGCAATCAAAGGGTGGGAGGGAGGCCCTGTCGAAATAATGTTGATAATTCCTGGTGGGCGATGAGGGATTCGAACCCCCGACCCCCTCGGTGTAAACGAGGTGCTCTAGCCAACTGAGCTAATCGCCCGAATTGTATGGTGGGGACGAGAGGACTTGAACCTCCACGAGCCTAGGGCCCACCAGCCCCTCAAGCTGGCGCGTCTACCATTCCGCCACGTCCGCATATGTTGCGCTGTCAATTCAGCGCTGTGAAACCGTCAAATTGTAGCATGAATGAGGCGGCGGCGTACATCGCGGCACCTGCCGGCGGCGCCGGACTTTAGAGCTGTGAAAGGTAATCGTACTGATGACACCGAGTATACTCGTGCTGCAGCCACGACTCTATCTCCTTTTTACTGGTGCCAAACTTAACGCCCGGGTTAAAAATGCCCTGCGGGTCACACAGCTGCTTAACTT
>DATKHK010000079.1:0-12349 GCA_035510255.1 Saccharimonadales bacterium (SeqCode)
TAATTGTCCTTCGGCTCCGATGTACTGGCTCTGTAGGCTACTTAAATCACTTGGAAAACTACAATTGGGCGCTGGTGGCGCTCTGGATATTGATGGTAATGAAACGGGAGATAAGGAGCCGCTAGTACCCGGTGGAGCTTCACTGTTGAGCGCAGACTGTGCATTAGTAACATCTTTTCCGGCGTCAGCCTCATCTTCAGCCGCCATCGCCTTATCTTCTGCCTCCTCTTGGCTTAGGGCGCCTGTATCACTAGATACTGTCGGTATTGATGCCGTGGGGCTTGTAGACGAACTAGGAGAGGAGCCAGTAACTATAGGGGTATTCTGGCTAGCGGAAGCCACCCTTTGAGGTTTAGAGGCTAGTGTTATTCCTAATACAGATATAGCTCCTAAAAGAATTACGGTTAAGACTATGTATGCTCGTTTTATCATGGGGTTCATACGCTTTTTGTTTTCTGCTTCCATCTCTTTAGCTAACCAGTTTTCGCTCATTGGGTACCTCATTAACCTTAGTAATACTTAACCTCTAAAGCAGGCTTGTCTGGCCTGCTGAAGGCTGAAATGGCAGCGCTTGCTTATATGGAGTTATCGCCCCAGGCAAGTTAGGACGCTTGCCGCTCAGTAGCTCTTCAACCGTCAGGATTTGGATGGCTGGGAACTCACCAAAACTCGTTCTGGCGGTACCGGCTTCGGCTGCCTCTTGTTTCATTGGAGCCGTCGGCTTCTCAAGCGTCACAAACACACCACCAACTGCACGCTGGGTCTGCATATCGCCTTTTAGTGTGGCTACTTGGTTGCGTTGGACGTGGCCACCTTTAACTTGGACGATAACCTTGCCATACTCATTTTGGCCACCATTAGTACTGGTTAGCAGGGTAATAATGCCGTCTATACCTTTGTCCGCGCCCTTCATGTTGCCCTGTGATTTACCGGATGGTGGCCTGGCATCTAAGAGATGGACTGCCACCCAGTACTCAAAGTCCCAAGGGTCATTCTTAAATAGAGCGTGTGCACCTGAAAGGTCTTTAGGCAGACCGTCAATATGAACCTCATTTTTGAGTTCTTCGTATTGCTTAATTAGCCGGCGCTCATCCAATTTGATAGCAAGCATCGAAATATCTATGCCAACCCAGTTGCGCTTCATCTTTTCAGCCACCGCGACGGTTGTGCCACAGCCACAAAACGGGTCAAGTATCCAATCGCCTTCATTGCTTGAGGCTTCGACAATTCTTTCAAGCAGTGCTTCGGGTTTTTGCGTGGGGTATCCAAGACGCTCCTTAGCTTGGGAGTGCAAGTATTGAATTTGCCAAACATCATTAGCTTCGGTCTCACCGGAATCTTTATAGACGACATTTCCGTATTTTGATAAATCTAGCTTGCCCTCTTGGACTAACTTATCGACAATATCTCGGTTATAGACAAATAGCTGCTGCACTTTACCATTCTTACTCGGTACGGTGTTGACGTTGTAGCCTCTTGCGATAACAGCGGCCTGTGAGTCAGTAGGGGCAATAAAAACTGGGTTAAAGGTATGTGTAGCTGACTTCGTGTAAAAGAAAATAACGTCATGCATTTTCTTGAATTCACTTGAGCTGTTAGTCCACCGCCGATAATGCCATATAATCTCGTTGCGAAAGTTCTTTTTACCGAAAACCGTATCCATAACAATTTTCAGGTAATGACTAGCAGTAGGGTCACAATGTAAATAGATACTGCCTGTGGGCTTTAGCACTCTATGGAGTTCAATTAGCCGCCTAGTCATCATAGTTAGGTAGGCCAGCATGTCATTACCATTCTCGCCCACCACCTTGCGAAAGGCTTGCATCAGTTCGCTGACCTCGGTATTGGCGTTGGCTATGAGCCAGTCGAATTCTCGCTGGGCTTCATGTGTCCAGTGCCAAGCGTCTTCAAAGGCGTGGGCTTGGGCTTCGCTATCCACCAAGCCCTCCTTGAACAAGACATTATAATTTCGGTTGGAATTAAATGGTGGGTCTAGGTAGATAAGGTCAAAATAACCGTCACCACTAGAGAACCTGTCACGTAAAATTTCCAGGTTGTCTCCGAAGTAAAGTGTGCGGTTGTTCATACTCGTTTAAGCCCGTTAACAAAAAAAAGCACCCATATCTAGGTGTCTTGTGTCGGCTCTTGAAATAAAAAGGCGACAACCACCTAGGTTGTTGACGCCACATAGCAGATTTGCATCCGCTACTATTCGGTGATTGCCGCCTGCTTGGATGCAAAGCGAAACCACGAATAGTGGTAACAAAAAACTGCTATGTAACGTCAACAGCTTAATAGTAGTGCTAATAACTGATGTCGGCAAGCCAGGGGCTTAAGTAATCGATGAATCAGGCGGTACAGTAGACAGATGAAAATAATATAGTAAAATACAGTTAGGACATTAACGGGTCAATAAAGACTTTGCAGTCCCCAATTCGTTGGGGACTTTTTTGCGTATAAATAATGAATTCGAGCACACCAACTAGTGACGAGGCGATGGAGTATGAAGCCAACTCCCTGCTAGTTGATTTCATTGAAGCCCTAGAAAAAATTGATCAGGATTCGGATATAGCAAAACTCAATGAAACCTCCATATCCGATAATAACGGCGGCCGAATTAAGCTATAGCGCTAGTGAATGTTAAGATTTCATTATGTTAAGCCAAGAACAAACAGACCTAACAAAACTCCGCTACGTACTATATGCTCGTAAATCAACTGAGGATGAAAACCGCCAGGTTCGCTCTATCCCCGACCAGATAGCAGACTGTCAAAAGCTTGCTGCCGACCTAGGCCTGCGTGTTCTAGATGTCATTCAAGAAACGAAGTCTGCAAAGAAGCCAGGTAAACGGCCATTATTCACACAGATGTTGCGTGACATAGAGAACAAAAAGTATGACGCAATACTCTGTTGGCACCCAGACCGCTTGTGTCGAAACATGCTGGAGGGTGGTCAGATCATTAATATGCTCGATGAGGCTACGCTTACGGATATTCGCTTTCACAGCCATCAGTTTAGCAATGACGCAAACGGCAAAATGCTCTTAGGAATGCTCTTCGTCTTTTCTAAGCAGTACTCCGACGATTTATCCGCTAAGGTTAGCCGTGGGGTTGAGGGTAATTTGCAGGAAGGCAAATCCGCCGGTACCCCAAAATGGGGCTATGATCGCAATGAAGCAACTGGGCTTTATGAGCCAAATGAGCAGTTTAAGCTAGTACAGGGGGCATGGGCTAAGCGAATCCAGGGTGAAAGCCTTGAATCAATCACTGCTTATTTAGTCAAAAGTGGTTTTCATAGATTAACAAAAAATAAACAATCGCCGCGCACCATAAAACCTAAGGTGAGCGCGACCGGCAACATGTTTCGTGACCCTTTCTATTATGGTCTACTGATACAAGCGAACCAAACGGTAGATTTACGAACGATTTATACCTCCTTTACACCCATGGTGGACGAGGATACCTTTAACCAAGTACAAGCCTTGAGCCAAGGGCGAACTAAGGACAAGTTTACAGCTAAACGAGCTACCTTCTATCCCCTTCATGGCTTTGTATATTGTGCAATTTGCAACAGTCCTAAGCACATGGCAGTGGGCAAGAATCTATCAGGTAGCAAGGAGCATGTCCTAACCTATCGCTGTGACACACCAGGCTGTACACGTAAACCCAAATCACTTCGCGCAAAAAACGTATTCAATTCTATGTATGCCATGCTAGAGCACTTTGAGCTGACTGATGATGCGTATAGACGCTACAGCAAGCAGATTGATAGCATGACCGACGATAAGATCATTGAGATTAAACAGAGCGCACAGAGCCGCAGAGGAGCTCTTACGCACATTAAAAAGGAGCTGGAAACACGGGCGCTCAATATTGGCCTCCAAGATAAGGGGTCGGCCATTTACAAGGCGAATGAAAAGCGCATTGCCGAACTGTCAATACAGATTGCAGATGGGGAGCAAGAAATCGAAAAACTTGAAGCGAAAATCACAAATCCACGGCAAATCAAGCTTGGCAAAGAAGAGTTTTTGAACGTGATAAAAACGGCTTCGGTAAAGCTAAAAGCTGGCTCTGCCGTCGAGAAAGACGTACTGAGCCGAATCTTGTTTTTGAACGTGGAAGTTGATAACGAAAAAGTGGTTAATTACACCTGGAAAGAGCCATTTGCAAGCCTCGTAAAAGCCACTGAATTATCATCTGGTCGGGGTGACAGGACTTGAACCTGCGACCTCACGGCCCCCAGCCGTACGCGCTACCAACTGCGCCACACCCCGTCACACCTGCATTATATACAAAAATCTCCACAGACACGGTAGTTCCGAGTCTCTTTTCCCGCTTAAAAGCAGGTGGGTGCCCGCAAGTCTACCGCCAAGGCAGTAGCTAATCTTGAGCTCCCGAGAGAAGTTCATACAGGAAAAAATAAACCGAACTACCAGTGCTGCAGAGCTGTTTTTATTATACCCTGGCGAAGTCGCCTAGGTCGAGAGGCCGGTTAGCCCCGGCACCAACAGTTGCAGCATGGCTCCAGACAGATTGCCAATAATGGGTATGATTATTGGGCCGGCTATGAGCAGTAGCAGGAAGACTACCGCCAGGCCATGACGCTCGAGGGTGTCGAATAGATTACGGAGCGGTGGAACAGCGGCGTAAACGATGCGCGAGCCATCGAGCGGCGGAATCGGGATCAAGTTAAACATCATGAAGGATATATTAATCGTAATTATGACTACGAATAGTGAGACGAGGTCGGTCCCAACTGGAAAGAACCGCAGCCAGAGAGCAAACACGACAGCCAACAGCAGGTTCATGGCCGGCCCGGCCGCAGCAATTAAGGCGGCGCCCAGCTTACCGTAGCGCACCGCCCAGGGATTAAACGGCACCGGCCGGGCAGCGCCAAACACTACCGGCGACCGGAAAATAATCAAGGCGGCCGGCAGTAGAACCGTCATAATCGGGTCGATGTGCTTGAGGGGATTAAGGCTTAGCCGACCCTCCTGGCGGGCCGTGTGATCACCCAGCCACTCCCCCGCTAGGGCATGGGCAAACTCGTGAAGGGTCAATGCCATAATTAAGGCAAAAACCAGCTCAATTAGACCGACAGCGTTCATTCACCCATTGTATACCACAAGAGACAGCTCATTGACCATCTGCGCCCAATCTGATAAGATAGCCGAGTTATTTAGGAATTATTAGCAATGGCGTACAGCTGCGAAATCTGCGGAAAAGGCAAACAGTTCGGCCACAGCGTTCCCTTCTCGCAAAAGAAGACGAACAAAGTGTGGAAGCCGAACCTTCAGCGTACCCGTTTGGAAATTGATGGCACTAAGGTGCGGGTGAAAATCTGCACCCAGTGCATGCGCACTCTGGCTAAGTACGGTCGTGAAGCGGCGGCTAAAGACCAGCCGCAGGAAACCGAAACGGTCCCGGCAGCCGCTCCGGCTAAGACCAAGAAGGCGGCAACAGCCAAAAAGACCGTCAAAGCTGCCTAGCTTTTAGTTGGCAGCTTTTTCAACTGAAGCTAGATAAATATCCAGGACTCGCGGTATGTCGCGAGTAAAATCATTTGGTTTGCTACTAATCCATTCACGTAGCTTGTCGGGTGTAATCCAACACACTTCAGTGATCTCATCAGGGTTGAACCGGATTGGGCCGTTGTAGGCAAGACGATAAATGCGGTTGAAACGGCGGGCGCGGCCACGGCTTTCATTCCGACTGATAGCAAAGTTACCCACAACTTGAAAATCTTTGGGGGCGGCCACAATACCCAATTCCTCATGGGTTTCGCGGACCACCGCATCTAGATAATCCTCACCGGCATCAACATGGCCGCCTACCGACTGATCCCACTTATCGGGTGCCATTACTCTGGGGCCGCGTTTTTGCAATAACAGTTCACCTTTGGTATTGAAGACAAGCACACGCACAATCCGATGCCACAAGCCCTCGCCGTAAACCCGTTCAAATGAGGCCGCGCCGATAACCCGATCGTTCTCGTCGACAGTCGCAATCTTCGAATCCGCCATCTTAGCCCCCCTGGCGAGTCAGTGCCACTACTGTGGTTTCCAGCGGCAGGTCCTTTGATGTAATGCGTAGCTTGGGCAGAGGCTCGGGCGTGGTCCCAATCTCTTTCAAAAACACTTCGAGCTTATCCTGTGGCATGGCGTACTTGGTAGCGCCATCATCATAATGCGTTGGTATGACATACTTAGGCTCCAGCTCGCTGATAATTCCGGCGGCGGCCACAGCATCGAGGGTTAGTCCATGCCCTCCGACCGGCAGCACCAGCACATCGGCCTGTCCCAGCAGCTCAATCTGCTCATTGGTAAGCTTTGGTGCTATATTGCCCAGATAGGCAACCCGAACGCCATCTACCAGCACTAAATAGACGGCAGCGGTAGCGGGACTCTCCTCAGAATCGGTATGCAACCTAGCCGGTGTACCGGTAATAGTGGTGCCTTTGATCTCATACTCACCAGGACTATCAATGACCATGCCGGGTTTTGCCGGAAGTTCGCTGCCGGGTACGGTTAACAGTGTGGCATCGCTGGCCTGCTTAAACTCTGGCAGGCCAGCCGACTTCGGAAAGGGATCGCACAGGATGGCCACATCTTTTCCGGTTAAGCGCACGCAGTTCATGCCTAAAAATGTAATTTCCACAGCTATTCTCCGTTAAGGTTTGACATCTACCTGCACCGCAACCTCGGGGATGTCATCTTCTAGTTGGGCTGGTGCGGGTTTTAGCTTGGCGTTGCGCTCATCAATCAAGACGATCTTCTTAGCGCCCATCAAGCCAGCCAAAAAGCGGTCGTTAAGCCGTTCCCGATAACTAAAATCTTCAGGTGTCATAACCGTATAGTTGATTTCCCGACCCAGCTCTTTCTCTAATTCAGTGATCAGCTTGCCGAGCTTAGCGCGATTGATATCGCCCATAATTACAAAGTCGGTGCCAGCGTTGGGGTCCCGCACGAAGGTGCCGGTTTCAAAGGCCAGCTGCACATTGCCGACCGCCTTGAGTTTTTTTAGCAGTTCGTCGTCCTCACGGCTATCTTGAAGCTGTGACTGCTCCAGAGCAATATTGGTAAAGATCGAGCGCAGCGGCGCATAAAACTGATATTTCTGATTCACCTCATAGTAGAGGCGGTTGTTGTTACTTTCACTACGAATAATGCCGATGGTCAGGAGGTTCGAGAGCTCACGACGCACCGAATTGATTTGCTCATCAACCTTGCGGGTAATTTCCCGCACATAGTAGGGCCGGTTGGGGTTATTCAGGAAGAGGCTCAGCAATTTTACTCGCGTCTTTGAGCCAAACAGTTGTTCGAACACCTTTCGTCCTCGCTCGCTAAAATCTTATCTGTAAGCGATTATAGCAGAGGCAGCTTTTAGGCAACAGCTTTTGTATTCACCATTTACGAGATTATTTGGAAGGAACAGTTTTTAGCTTTGCGCGACAAACAAGCGGTTTTAGTTAGGTTTGAATGCTTACTTTTGTCAGGTGTCGCTGGACAAAGCCCTAAATCTGCCCCTTCCAAACTAATACTTAAGGGTAGCGAACATCGTGACCGCGGCAGCCAGCATAAATACGAAGGTAATCGCGACAATGGTTTGGGAGAGTTTGCCGGAACGATACTCGCCCATGATCTTTTTGCTGCGAGCAATACGAGCAATCATAAAGATTAGCGGCACCGCCGCCACTCCATTAAACACCGCCGTGAAGATTAGGGCCTTGACCGGATCTATACCGACAAAGTTGATTAGCAACCCAATCAGTGTCGCCACCGTAATAACGCCGTAGAAGCCGTGAGCTTTGCGAAACTTGCGATACAGTCCCTCTCGCCATTCAAAGGCTTCACAGAGCGCGTAGGAGGCCGAGCCGGCCAGTACCGGCACCGCCAGCAGCCCCAACCCGACAATCCCGACCGCAAAGATCAGTTGTGCCAGAAAACCGGCATGAGGAAAGCCGCTAACCAACGGCTCCAGCGCCTTGGCGGCGTCGGCAGCGGTGTTGATATTGGTAACCCCGTGGCTGTTAAGTACCGCCGCCGCCGTAATGATGATGAAAAAGGTGGTAATCTCCGAAAACAGCATGCCCAGAGCATTATCGATCCGCAGATTGCGCATAAAGTGGTGGCTAATGTGGGGAATGCCGCCCCGCTGCGCCAACCGCCCACCGGCAATCTCCTCTTCAACCTCTTCCGAAGCCTGCCAGAAAAACATGTACGGACTGATCGTAGTGCCCAGCACCGCGGTAATCAGGAATAGAAAACCAAAGCTCAGCTCGATGTGCGGTACCAGCAGTGCCTTGAATACCACGCCCCAATTCTGGTGAGCTATAAAAGCGGTAACGGGGTAAGCCAGCAGGGTCAGGGCTAGCCACTTGAGCATTTTGACGTAGGTTTTGTACTTCACAAAAACTTCGAGCAGCAGGACTATCACCGTAAAGCTGATGGCAAGAAAGGCAAAGGGCAGCGGGATGATTAGGCGGGTGGCAGAGGCCATAGCGCCAATATCCGCCCCGATGTTGATAGTATTGGCCACTACCACCAGTCCGACCACCATGTATAGCACCTTGCGGCCGTAATGCTCACGCACAACGGCGGCGATACCTTTGCCACTGACCGCCCCAATACGGGCGCAGGCCTCCTGTACGGCCGTCATTAGCGGGTACATAAACAGGACGGTCCAAAGCTGGCCGTAGCCAAACTGGGCGCCGGTTTGCGAATAGGTGGCAATACCGGAGGGGTCGTCATCGGCCGCACCGGTAATTACACCCGGACCGAGCGTCCGTATGAAGCGGCCAAACCGGGAGCGGTTCTGGACTACCTTCGACTGGACCGGCAACATTGTAGAGGGGTCGGTCAGGGATTCATCAGCTTTCTGACCGGTGGGCACAGATGGAGGGGCAACTGGTTTGGTCATCTCCTGTTATGGTACCGCTTATGCTTACTTTAGTCTAGCGATTGATTATTGGGGCCGCCGCATAGCTACCTGAGCGGTGGCTTCCTCCAGATAGTCATTAAGTGGTGCCAGTGATTCAACACCGTATTTGCGGCGCAAGGCGGTAAGCAGGAGGTGGTCGGCCAACAAGGGGTTCTTGGGCAGAATGGGGCCATGCAGATAGGTGCCATAGACATTCTCGGTAACTGCCCCCTCCTTGCCACTGCGCCCATCATTGCCACACCCTTGCACCACCGTACCAAGCGCCTCTTGACCCTCTTCCAGAATGGTGCGGCCGCTATGGTTTTCAAAACCGACCAAACGACCCAAGGGCGTATCGATAATAACGTTACCTATCAAGCGTAGGCGCGAGGCCGCCGTCCGCGCCTTAAACAGGGCGATACCGGGAATCTCGCTTCCCTCGAGAGTCGTAAAGCCGCGTCCAAACAGTTGGTAGGTGCCACAGATGGCCAGCATCGGCGTACCGGCAGCGGCGGCCGCGTGGAGAGCCTTGGCATGGCGCTGCAGATCCTTCCCTACCGCCACCTGACCGTGGTCCTGTCCGCCACCGCCAAAAATGATGTCGGCTCCGGCAATATCCGGCTTATCGCCAATACCGGCTTGGATCACTGTAGATTTAATCCCCCGCCACTCCAGCCGTTTCACCAAGGTCAGAATATTACCCCGATCACCATAGATATTGAGCTCCTCGGCATACAGATGCAGGATGGTAAGGGTTTGCTTAGTAGCTATAGGTTTGGTGGCGGTAGCCGGCGCGACAGCTGGCCGCTTAACCACCCTTCGAGTGCCTACGGGTGTCACTGCCACACCCCTTTCAAGTGAGTCCGCCGGCTAAGGTAGCGGCGGCTTTCCAGTAAGGCGGTGTAGGTCGGAATGATATAGCCGATGGCGCCCGCCGGCAGTTGAGCAATGAATTGGTTCAGGGCGCGAGTAGCCTCAGGCTCAATTAGTTCGGTGGCAATATCAGCGTACTTTAGCCGTAGCGCCATGTCGTTAGCCCGGATTCCAGAAACCGCAATGCGCGGATGCTGAGCCTGCAAATCTTCGAAGGCCACATCCCACAGCCAGGAGACATCACGGCCATCGGCAAAGTTATCATTGATTAAAATCAGTAGGTTTTGTTGTTTTTCTTGCAACAAAAAGGTCTGAATTATTTGATTGAAGCCAGTCGGGTTCTTAACTAGAAGGAGATGCAGAGTGCGGCCTTCCACCTCTAATTTTTCGGCCCGCCCAAAGGCTGGCTTGATGCGCTCCAGTGATTGGGTAATCCCGGCAAAGGTAATGCCTTGATGGTGCACTGTAAAGGTGACGGCTGCCAGAGCGTTGTAGACATTGTAGAGGCCAGGTAACCCCAGCTGTACTTTTGGCTCATGGGATTTAAGCGTGAAACTCACCGCCTCCGGTTGAAGCTCGACATTCTCGGCGCTATAGTCCGGCACTGGCCGCTCAAAGTGCCCTTCACGACAGCGGTAGTGGCCAATATGCCCAAAGTAGGTCTGCGTGTAAACCAACCTCTTGCCACAGACTGGGCAGGTGCTGGAGTCGGCCGTGACGTCGTGAGCTAGTTTTGTCTTCAGCTTCCCCTCCACGCCAAAGTAGGTCACCCGATCGGCAGACGCAAAGCTGGCCAGTCCGGCCACCCGCGGGTCATCAGCGTTAAGGTAAACTTGCGCCGAAGTCGCCGCGATTCCCTTGCCGATCAGCTGGGCGGTGCTATCTAGCTCACCGTAGCGATCAAGTTGGTCGCGAAACAGGTTTAAAACAATAATGGCCCGAGGCCGTACCATAGTACAGACCGCCGGCATAGCCGCTTCATCGACCTCAAATAAACCGACAGACTCGCTAAAGTGGCCGCTGAAACTGGCGTGCTCAACCAGGGCTGAAACAATACCGCGGCTTAAGTTGGAGCCGGCCCGGTTGCTGACAATCCCCTCCCCGGCATCACTTAAGATTCCGGCGATCATCTTAGCCGTAGTGGTCTTGCCATTGGTGCCGGTAACGATGATGCAGCCATCATGCAGCCGGGCAGCCAGCTTGCGACCGATATTCGGATCAATCCGCTCAGCCACTAAACCAGGTAAGGCTGAGCCGCCGCCACGCCCGAACAGTCGGCTAGTCCGCAGAATCAGCTTGGCGATCGCAATGGTAATAAAAAGGGGCATATCTACATTCTACCGCACTTAGATTATTGCCCGGAGTCGTGGCTGTGGGTCATAGCTAGAAAAGTCTCGGCCAGCAGCTTAGCCTGACTCGTAGTAGCTGCCCAGTGAATATCCGGATTGCGCTTGAACCAGGTCAACTGGCGCTTAGCCAGCTGGCGGGTATGCAGGTTAATTAGTGGTTCAAGCTGGCTACGGCCGAGTGAATCCCCGAGAAAGTCGATTGTCTCGCGGTAACCAACGGTATTCAGGGGCGGGATCACAGGATTATAGCGCGCCAACAGCCCCTGAACCTCATCAACCAGTCCGGCTGTAAGCATTTGATGAGTGCGCCGGGCAATATGCCGCTCCAGCTCGGCCAACCCGGGATTAAGGCCAAGGATATAACTGCTCTCCGAGAGGGCTTTGGGCGCAATCTGGGGCTGACCGGCGGTTTCCAAGGCCCGGATAACCCGCCGCGAATTACGCAGATCGATAACCGCGGCCCGCTCGGGATCAACCTGCTGTAACCGCCGCACCAACTCTGCCAGCGGCAGCTGCTGCAACTCGGTCCGCAAACTAGTACTAGGACCAGCTGGAAAGCGATAGGCATATAGCACCGCCCACAGATACAGCCCGGTACCGCCAACCAAAATTGGCAGCTTCTGACGGCGATGGGTATCTTCAATTACAGCGATGGCCGCTTGCTGAAACTCAGCCGCACTATAGGACTGGGTTGGCTCAATGATATCGAGGAGATGGTGCGGCACTTCAGCCCGTTCAGCCACGGTCGGTTTGGCGGTGCCAATATCCATACCCCGATAGATGGTGCGGGAATCGGCACAGATAATCTCACCGCCATGTTCCTTAGCAAGCTGAAGGGCTAGGGCGGTCTTACCACTTGCGGTCGGCCCGACTATGGCCAGCAGTGGCCCACCGGTAGTTATTCCCTGATTACTCACGCTTGAGACTGGGGCTCCTGATCGAACAGCGACCGCTGCGCCGGTTCCGTCCCCGGTGGCCACCACAGCAAGCTAGCAATATCAACAGTGTAATCCGGTCGCACCAAGACTCCCTCGGCCTCTAGATCCCGCCGCTGAGCCTCCCGCCCGCCGGTGGTGTAACCGGCGGCCAACCCGCCAACTCGATTGACCACCCGCTGCCACGGCAGATCCAGCGGCCCCCAGTGGGCAACCTGGCCGACCGTCCGGGCCGACCGCGGCGAACCGCACAGCGCCGCAATCTGCCCGTAGC
>DATKHK010000080.1:0-2387 GCA_035510255.1 Saccharimonadales bacterium (SeqCode)
TCCTTAGAGAAGCTGGCACGGTCATCTTCGTCAATCATGTAGTTATCAAGAACATGCCCACCGGCTCGCCAGACCGCTTTGCGTACCTCCCGGTATAACGGCTTGGCTGATTCATTGGCGCCTACCCAGACCACATCGCCCGGCTTAATACCCTCTCCGCCGCCGAGCGCAAAGTTAACCAGAACATCAGCATAGTTTTTTAGAATTTTTTGAGAAGGGGTATAGGGCATTGCAGCAATCCAATTATTTTTTATCTGTGACCAGTATACCAGGGGCTTGGCATAGCCAAAACCCTAAATTATTTTGGCAACAAGTGCCGGCAGTTCGCTCAGTGACTCAATACGGCGGGAAGCATCGCGATGGCGCTGCCGGCGGTCGATTAAAATACCGGTCATGCCAATGGCCTCGGCGGCGGCCACGTCGTCGCGGGCGTTATCGCCGACCATTACCGCTTCATGGGGTGCCACACCGAGTTTTTCCAGCGCCAATCGAAAAATCTGCGGATCCGGCTTGAGCACGCCGGCTTCGTAGGAGGTCATAATGACGTCAAAATAGCTGTCTAACTTAAACTCCTCCCGCAGCGGCTTAAACGACACCTCCAGGGTGTTGGTAATCAGCCCCACCTTCACCTGTTTACGCAGTTTTTGCAGCACTTCGAAAGTGTCTGGATAGGGATGGCGGTCGGCATCTAGCAACGCCCGCTTAACCGAAGATACCAGTCCCGGCAGTGGCGGCAAACCAAACTCCCGCAGCAGCTTACGCGCGGTCGTGGTTGGGTCAACCTCCGGCGCCAGCATCACACTGCGCTCAAACCGCTTGGTCAGGGCGTAGCTCAAGCGTTTGTGCAACAGCTTGCTTGCCAACAGCCTAAGCGCCAGCGGCCGGGTTTCGGCGTAAAATAGCGTGTTCCAACAGTCAAACATCACCGCCTTGGGCTGGCTCATCCGTCCGCCCTCACCAGCACCATAAAGGCTTCCGCCGGGATCTCGACCTTGCCGACTTTCTTCATTCGCTTTTTGCCCTTTTTTTGTTTATCAAGCAGCTTGTTTTTGCGGCTGACATCGCCACCATACAGCTTAGCTGTGACGTTCTTACCCATGGCCCGGATGTTCTCGCGGGCAATAATTTTGCCGCCAATGGCCGCTTGCAAACTAACTTCAAACAGCTGGCGCGGCACCACGTCCTTCAGCTTTTCGACGATCGCCTTACCTCGGGCGTAGGCCTCGTCTTTATGGACAATCGCGCTTAAGGAATCCACCAGCTCCCCACCCACTAGAATATCCAGGCGCACCAAATCCTCGGTGCGGTAGTCGTCCAGTTCATAGTTAAACGAGCCATACCCGCTGGTAATGCTTTTTAGGGAATCGTAAAAGTTAGTCAGTACATTGGCCAGGGGTGCCGCAAAGGTGATAAGAGCCAGCGATTCATCAATGTAATTCATGTGGTCCTGCAGTCCCCGGATGCGATTAATAAGCTGGATTACCGGCCCAACGTAACTCCCCGGTACCACCACCTCACCCTTAATCCACGGCTCCGCCAGCGATTCAATGCGGCTGATCTCCGGCAGCTCCGCCGCCGAGCGCACCTGCAGCTCCTGCCCGTCAGTCGTGCGCACCACGTAATCGGTCGAAGGGGTGGTCACCACCATGTCTAGATCGTACTCTCGCTCCAGCCGCTCCTTGATAATCTCCATATGCAGCAGTCCGAGAAAGCCGACGCGATACCCAAACCCAAGCACCTGCGAACTCTCCGGCTCATACACCAGGGCCGCGTCATTAAGTTTTAATTTCTCCAGGGCGTCTTTAAGCTCCGGATACTGCTCGGCACTGGAGGTAAAGAATCCGGCAAACACAAACGGCTTGACCGCGCGATACCCCGGTAGCGGCTCGGCCGCCGGTTCAGCTGCAAGCGTTACCGTATCACCAACCCGAGCTTCGGCAATCGATTTGAGATTGGTAACCACATAGCCAATCTGCCCGGTACTAAGCTCACGCATCGACGTCTGTTTAGGCTTAAAGATCCCGCTATCGACGGCCAGCCCGGTATGCCCCGAAGACATTAACTTCAAGCTGGCTCCCTTTTTAATGCTGCCATCGACAATCCGCAAAAACAGGATTACGCCACGATACTCATCGTAAATCGAGTCAAAGACCAGGCCGCGAAGCGGTTTATCCGCCTCTCCCTTGGGCGCCGGAATTTGGGCAACCACGGCATCTAGTAGCTCCGGCACGCCGGTCCCCTCTTTAGCCGAGACCCGCAGTACGTCGGTAGGCTTACAGCCCAGCAAGCTGGCTACCTCATGGGCCACCCGCTCCGGCTCGGCCGCCGGCAGGTCGATCTTATTCAGCACTGGGATAATTTCCAGGCCAGCCTCGATTGCCAAATAG
>DATKHK010000081.1:0-6662 GCA_035510255.1 Saccharimonadales bacterium (SeqCode)
ATATGGTCCAACCCTACATTCAGCCTCCGCCAGTATGCCCTGATTGCCGGAGGCTTACTAGTCCTAGCCGGTGGTATCGTACTCCTAGCTGCTACCGCTTCCCCTTCAGCTAGCCTCACAGCAGACAATGGTACCTTAACCAGCGGTGCATCCATCCAATCCAGTACCGCGGCCAGTGATGGGAAGGGGTATGTGGAGTTTGGGGGCCAACAAGCAAGCATACCAAAGCACGTGGAGACTTGGGCGTATGACGACAGCACCTCTGGCAGTAGTTGTAATGGCGGCTACGGGGCTTCTGCGTCCCTGGTGCAACAATGGCTGTCCTATGCCGAGACGAACTGCGGCCCCGGCGCCACAAAGGCGCTAAGTGATTGCCATGCAGGAGGTGTCGTTTATTGCAAGGTCATGGCTTACCTTGAGACAAACTTTATATATTCAAACAGCCCACTGAGAGGCGCCTGTTCTGACCTAAGCTGTTATCCGGAGGATTTTTGGTTGCATAAGCCAGGGGTTACTCCATCCTCAAGTACGCGGCTTTCTTTCACTTCATCGTATGATAATCCAACGACTACGGATTATTATCTCAACAAGAGAAGTACTGATGTTGATTCATGGTTCCAGAATTATGCCCGCACCAATTATGGAAATTACGACGGTTTCATGATGGATGATAGCGGTGGTTCTCTGTCAGGTTTAATCGCTAATAATGATCAAGGCGCCACCTCTACTTATGAGATAACAAGTAATGCAGAACTTATAGCGTCGTACGATCAACTGGCAGGTTATTTAACAAAAACGGATGGTACGCCATATATCAAGATAGATAACGGCCTCGATCCCTGGCCAGTCTATGATCAAGACTTTACTCGGTTAGATAATGCCAAGGGTGTAGATGGACTACTTGCAGAAGGTTCTCCAATTTCCAACAATAATATTGGCTCTGACCCTGAAGGTTATCCGGAATACGCTCATGCAGATAAATACGCCACGCTTTTGGACGATATGAGTTATATAGACAGTACCAGCGGCTTTATGGTGCTGTTGTCGTACGATTCGAGTGGTTCAAGTACCCAACTGGCATCACGCCGAATGCAAGCGGCAACGGATTTGCTGGGTTACAGCCCCGGCCATATAGTCAGTTGGTCTGATCTTGAACAGAATAATGATAATCTTGCAGTTTGGCCCGAGGAAGGAATATATCCAACGAGTCCGGTGCAGACAATGGGTGCACCCTCCGGAAGCGGTTGCTTGACGGGCAACAACGGTAACAACGGCTTTGGCAATGTATGCTCATCCGGTGGTCACAACGATCTACAGGTTGCTACCGGCGTCTATCGCCGTGAGTTTGGTGAGTGCTACAACCAAGGGACCGCTTTCGGTAACTGCGCCGTAATCGTCAATGACACTCCCAGCCCTGTGGCCGTACAATCCTCATGGCTAACGCATTCCTACGGCCACCAAATTACCATGGTTGGTGAGGATGTTCAGTCTGGGGGAACCATTAACTTAACCGGTTCTGGTTTTAGTCCTGGCACCACTACTGTCCCGGCCTATGATGCAATGTTGCTGGCCCCCTGAGTCTGCATAGCTGAATCTTGCGAGTAAATAAGCATTAGCATTATAATGTGCTTAAGCCTTCTGCGTGAGGGAATATCTACCGAAAGGTTGCACCATGGCAACTGTAACCCGCGTGATAATACGCCATCCGCAAAACTATGGGGAGTGGCACCAGGGGATTCCGGTGGTGAGAGGGATTTCCAGCTGCGACCCGTTTGAGGTCTGGGATGCCGCTAGCGAGTGTTCGCACGGCAAGGTGCCTGCCGAAGACTGCCCGGAGGGATGCTTCTCCGACCCAGTCGCCGCAAGCGTTTCGCCGATCGACCAGCTTGGCGAGCTGCAGGGCAAGGCTACTAAGGCGGCGGCCAAATTCGCCGATATGGTAGACGGAGCGGAGGGGCAGCCAGCGACTACGGCCGCCCGGCGGTGCACCCAGCGAAAGCGACCAACTCGAACTGCTCGGGCCGCCTAGCGAACCGCCCTTACCTTTAAACTAGTTCCCCAGCAGTTGCTCCGGAAATAGCTATGCTATAGTTGAGGCATGAACGCCCATGACCATGTCCGGCATCCTAAGGAAATACTGCAGCAAGCTAAAAACGCCAAGCGGCGAGACAATCTGGCCCTATATCTCAACGATCTAGTTTTGGAGTGGATCACCAATCACGTGTTGGCGTCGGTGATCCTGTTTGATGTTGCCCTGATTGTACCGTTGCTGACGATTACGGCGCCCGATTCGGTGAAGATCACCTTGGGCGTGATTTCTGGCAGCTGGATCCAGTGGTGGGCGCTGCCGGCCTTGCAGCGGAGCCAGAATAAGACCCAGGCCCAAAACGACGCTAAGGCCGAGGTTGATCATGAAACTCTAACGTATTTGGCCACGCTGCAGGATCGGCAGATGACCGAACTCAAGGACATTGCGGAGATACTGGAGAGACTGAAAAAAAGTAAGTAGCGACCGGTCTCGATTGTAATCATAAAAAATTAGTAGTATAACAAGATCATTCGGCTTAAGAAGTACCTTGTCCCCTAGAGCGAGAAGGAGTCAGCGATGCTCTCCCAGACCTGCCCGTATTGCGAGCATGGAAATTCGTACCCGTCGGACACGTTCCGTGTCCGGTGCAGTAACTGCATGTTGACGTTCCATCCCGGTAAAAAACCAGCCAAGCTGGCAGCGGTTCCACTTAAGCTCGTCGCCCGCGACCCGCGGGTGATGGCCGCGGTGGCCGAGGGCCGGCTGGTGCTCGACACCAACGTACAGCGTTTTTGCCGAGGGCTTCCACAAGAAGCGACAACCACTGCCACCATCGTCGTTCATGAAGACATCATGGTCTTGGGCGTCAGTGTGGTGTGGCGCATCAGGCCAGCCGGGAAAAAGCCGTATCGACAGTGCGTCTTCCCCTCCCGAGAGGCGGCTTTGAAGGTGTTTCACGCCTTTACGGTCAAGGGAGTTCCTGGTGAGCTGAACGATAGGCTCATCGAGCCGGGTCAGCACCGCGCGGTAGTGGCCAAGGAGCTGGAGTTCTGGGCCGAGGAGGTTCTAGAGCCGGTGGCGTGCTAGTGAGTAGGCGGTGGACGAGGTCTTAGGCTTCGTCCACCGATCGGCTTTTAGTCCGGGGTAACTCCCCGGACTTCTCTTGTAAACTGACAGGCTCTTAGCCTACTCTCAGTTATTTTACGGTACCATTATAAGTATGAAGAAATTTGCACTGGCCGGCGTCGTGGCTGTGGCGTATGGGCTATATAGCTTATATGGCCGAGGCATGGGGACCACCGCGGTTGCGCGGCCAACCTCTACGCAAAGCAGTCCAACCGCTGCGGGCAGTAATGCGGCTAGCAGCGGTAGCGGATCGTCTAGCAATGCTGGCACCGGCTCCCAGGCAACATCGGCAACCTATAAGGATGGCCAGTATATCGGTAGCGCGGCCAACGCCGTTTATGGCAATATCCAGGTAAAGGCAATCATTCAGGGCGGCAAAATCACCGACGTGCAGTTTTTGCAGTACCCCGACGACCGCCCAAACTCAATTAGCATTAATCAGCAGGCAATGCCGGTGCTTAGACAGGAAGCGATCCAAGCCCAGAGCGCCCAAGTTGATATCGTTTCCGGCGCCACGGATAGCAGTGAAGCTTTCGTACAATCTCTAAGCGCTGCTTTGGCACAGGCCCACTCTTAAGCAGGCGCATGATATGAAGAGGACGCGTACGCTCATGGGAATGCCGGTAGCCATCGAGATTACCGATCCGCAGGCCAGCAATCAGGCGTTCACCGAGATCTATGACTACTTTAGCGCGGTTGACCGGCGCTACAGCACCTACAAGCCGGAGAGCGAGATCTCCCAGATTAATGGGGGGCTGCCGGAGGCGCGGTGGAGCGCTGAGATGAAAATGGTGCTGGCACTGTGTGAGCAGACCCGGGCCGCCACCAACGGCTACTTTAATATTATGCGCCGGGGTAAACGCGACCCCTCCGGCCTGGTGAAAGGGTGGGCGATTCAGGCGGCGGCCCGCCAGCTGCAAGAGCGCGGGTTCCGTAATTTTTACGTTGATGCGGGTGGCGACATTCAGGTTGCTGGCCGTAATGCGCATGGGTTGCCCTGGCGGGTGGGTATCCGCAACCCGTTTCAGCGCAGCGAGATTGTCAAAGTGGTGGCGGTGACCAATCAAGGGGTGGCGACCTCCGGCACCTATATACGAGGGCAGCATATCTACAACCCCTACAAGCCAGATGCGGCGATCACGGACGTAGCCGGTCTTACCGTGATTGGGCCGAACATTTACGAAGCCGACCGCTTTGCTACGGCCGCCTTTGCAATGGGGCGAAAGGGGATAGACTTTATTGAGCAGCTGGATGGGCTTGAAGGTTATATGATTGATTCCGCCAAGCAAGCCACCTTAACCAGTGGTTTTGAGCGGTACGTGGTAGCGGCATGAGGTTGATCGACTCCCTGCTTGATCGCATTACCATGTATCGGTTGCTGGTGTACTATCTCCTGGTGCTGGTGGCGGCCGCCGTAATTTTGAGCGGGTTTGGCCTTTTAACCTACAGCCCCGGAACGATCATCGCCTCAACCGCCTACCTAGTTGGGCTTTGCTGGGTGGTGAACACGGTGTTTGCGCGGGTGTATCGCGCCCCGAATAACGTAGAATCCTATCTGATAACCGCGCTCATTTTGGCACTGATCCTGACACCGGTGGCATCAATGCGCAACCTAGTGTTTTTGACCGCTGCCGGGGGGCTCGCTATGTCATCAAAGTACATTCTGGCAATTCGCAAGCAGCATGTCTTTAATCCGGCGGCGGTAGCGGTGGTGCTGACAGCGCTCGGGGCCGGCCAGTCGGCCAGCTGGTGGGTGGGAAGTTTGCCGTTACTGTCGGTGGTAGTTGTTGGCGGGTTGTTGCTGGTACGCAAGATCCAGCGGCTTGAGCTGGTGCTGACCTTTCTTGGCACGGCGCTGGTGGCGACCCTTGGCTACAACCTCTTGGGCGGACAGGCGATTACGGCTGGCTTACAGCAAACCCTGCTGCACTCCTCACTGTTTTTCCTGGCCTTTGTGATGCTGACCGAGCCGTTAACCTCGCCGCGCACCGCTGCCAAACAACGCTGGTATGGCGTGCTGGCCGGCCTGCTATTTCCGCCCCAAGTTCATCTTGGCACACTGTACTCCACGCCGGAGTTGGTATTGGTGGTGAGCAACATTTTCTCACACGTGATAGATCCGCCGGTTAAGCTGCTGCCGCGGCTGGTGCAGCGGGTGCGGCTAGCGCCCGATGTTATGGATTTTGTGTTTACGGCTGACCGAAAGTTTTCTTTTCAAGCCGGGCAGTACATGGAATGGACCTTGCCACACCCGCACGCCGATACCCGCGGCAACCGGCGCTTCTTTACGCTGGCCTCCTCGCCAACTGAAGAGAATATCCGCTTGGGCCTCAAGTTTTATGAAAATGGCAGTAGCTTTAAGCAGGCAATGCGGGCAATGGACCGTACCACGCCAATTGCGGCGGCCCAGCTAGGCGGTGACTTTGTACTGCCTAAAGACCGCCGCCAAAAACTGGTGTTTATTGCCGGCGGGATCGGGATTACGCCGTACCGCAGCATGATGAAATATCTGCTTGATACCGGCGACACCCGTGCGGTGACGCTGCTCTACTCTGAGCGCAATGCCGCAGAGGTGGTTTACCGTGAGGTGTTTGATGTGGCGGCCCAACGGCCCAACACCAGGGTGGTGTACTGCTTAACCGACAGTAATACCGTGGTGCCGGCCTGGGCGCGGGCCGGCTTTATTACGTCTGAAATGATCACCGCTGAGATACCGGATTATCGGGAGCGGCTGTTTTACATCTCCGGCCCCCATTCCATGGTAACGGCGATGACAGAAATCTTGCGGGAGTTGGGCATCGACGACAGCCATATCAAAATCGACTTCTTCCCCGGATATGCCTAAGTTTTCCCGCTGATTTGGATCGACATTGACACCGCCCGGCGGGTGATATATCGTCTTTTTAAACATGAGGAGTGGTGCCATGAATAGGCCGGATGTACTGAAGATTGGCCAGGATTTCAAGAACCAGGACATCCTCTCCCTCAACCAGTTTGATCCCTCTTCGCTGCAGCGGCTGTTTGGAC
The DNA here is from genome assembly GCA_035510255.1 of Saccharimonadales bacterium (SeqCode). Lineage (GTDB taxonomy): Bacteria > Patescibacteriota > Saccharimonadia > UBA4664 > SCTI01 > JASLFZ01. The sequence continues at coordinate 6,182 of DATKHK010000081.1, forward strand.
TAACCAGCCAGTTTAAAGAGCAAGCCGAGGTTGGCAAAATCTCCCAAACCCTCCAAGGCAAGCTTATTACATTGCTGTTTTTTGAACCCTCAACCCGCACCTTTTCCTCCTTTGCGGCTGGCATTAAGCGGTTGGGCGGCCACACCATTGAGTATCAGAATCCGGGCCAGACCTCATCGGCAACGAAAGGCGAAAGTATCGAGGATATGGCGCAGGTATTCGCTTGCTACAGCGACATGATCATTGTGCGGCACTCGGAGGCTGGCGCCCTGGCTCGATTTGCGGCCGCCGCCGAGATACCGGTGATCAATGCCGGCGACGGGGCGGGCGAGCATCCCACCCAGGCCCTGTTCGATATGTTTACCGTACATGAAAAGCACCGGCGTCTCGATAACCTTACCGGCGTGGTGGCGGGTGATTTACTGTATGGCCGCACCGCCCACTCTTTTCTTGACGGCTTGTCTATATATAAGAACAACAC
>DATKHK010000082.1:0-7037 GCA_035510255.1 Saccharimonadales bacterium (SeqCode)
GAGCAGGTTGATACGCTGGGCACGGCGCAGGCGAGCGAGGCGGAGATTAACGCGTTTGCGCGCGACCTGCTAGACACCTCGGTGAAGGGTATTATCGCAGGCCTGGATTTGCGGCGGCCAATTTACTTGGAAACGGCTGCCTATGGACACTTTGGACGAGGGCAGTTTGGGTGGGAGAAAGTCGCGAACTAGCTCCTAGGCTGGCATCTCTTGCAACGGCTGCATTATCCAATTCCCACCCTCTTTGCGTGCTTCTATAATGGGGGCACTTGTGGGATTGTTTTGCCGCACAAAGGTAAGGCTCTGCTTCGAAAACGCTCGATCGTTCTTAACTGTAACAACAACTGTTATTTCTTTAGGTAGACTATCAAGCATATCTAGATGATCTATAAGATAATTATCAAACTCCTCTTAGAGCTCCTGCTAGTTTTGCGTACAGGCATTTTTATGCAGCCATATCCGCCTGAAGCCAATAAGGCCTCCTGAAACTGATATTATGCTTATATGAAATGGCTCACCAAATCCGACTATCTTAAATTCCTGATCCACCCGGCGTATCTGTGGCTGCAGAAATGGGATAAGGACCGGCTGCCGCCGTTCGACGACGCTACGCAGGCCATTATCGACGCCGGCAACGAGGTTGAGGAGTACGCCCGGCAGCTGTTCCCAGACGCCGTGCTGGTCCAGAGCCTGTTTGCCGAGAGTGTGCGCGAAACCGAAGGGTATGTGAAGAGTGGCGCGACCGTCATTTTTCAGCCAGCCGTCCTGACCGATCGACGGCTGTACGCCAAGGCCGATGTGCTCACTAAAAATAGTGATGATAGCTGGGATCTGCACGAGATCAAGAGTGCCACCAAGGAGAAGCCGGAGTATATCCACGATCTGGCCTTTCAAAAGAACGCCTTTGAGCTCAGCGGCTACACCATCAAGCGCACGCGGCTGATTCATATTAATAACCAGTACGTGCGGCAGGGAGCGGTGGATCCGACCCAGTTGTTTACCAGCGTGGACATCACCGGGCAGGTTGATGCCATTATGGCGCGGACGCGGCGGGGGATTGAGGAGGCGCTGGACGTCATCGCGCTGCCGGACTGCCCAGACGACGGCCCAGCCGCCTGCCGCAACTGGTACGGCTGGCGCGATGTATATAAGTATCTGCATCCCGATCTGCCGGAGAACAGCATTTATAAGCTGGCGCGGCTGGACCTGGCGCAGGTGCGAGAGCTCACCAAGGCCGGCGTGACCGAGCTGACCGACATCCCGGATAACTTTGAGCTGAAACCGCCCCAGACCGCCCAACTGGCAGCGCTGCGGGCCGGGGAGCCGGTGGTCCACCCGGTAAAGATCGCCAACCACCTGCAAGCCTTGCGTTTTCCGCTGTATTTTTTCGACTATGAGACGGTCAGCGGCGGGGTGCCGCTGTACGACGGCACGCGGCCGTACGCCCAGGTGCCGTTCCAATACTCGCTGCACATTTTGCGCTCGCGTAGCGCCGAGCTGGAGCATCGTGAGTTTTTGGCAACCGGTAGCGCCAACCCCATGCCGGCGCTAATCGCCCAGATGCGGCGCGATATTGGCGAAGAGGGGAGCGTGGTGGTGTGGTACAAGGCGTTTGAGGGCGGCGTGAACGAGATGATGGCGCAGATCTACCCGGAAGCCGCCGAGTTCCTGCGCGGCGTCAACAGCCGCCTGTACGACCTTATGGAGATCTTTAGCAACTTTTACTATAGTGATGCCCGCTTTGGCGGCAGCGCCAGTATTAAGAACGTGCTGCCGGTGATGGTGCCGGAGCTAAGCTACAGCGACCTCGAGATCCAAAAGGGTGATGTGGCCAGTTTGCGCTGGAAGCAAGCGGCGCTCGGCACGGTGGGGGAGAGCGAGGCGGCCAAGGTGTACGCCGACCTGCGCACCTACTGCGCCCAAGACACCCTGGCCATGGTCCGGATTTATGAGTTTTTAATGAACGTGAAGGAGACGGCGCCGGGCGCCCAGCTGAGCCTGCTAGGTTGACAGCCAGCACCATGAGCATTATTATTTGATATCCTAAGTGGCGCACCTACCAGACAGCCGGGAGGTACCCAATGTCTGTCACCCTGAAGGCCTTGTTGGTAATTGGCGGCGTTGACAGCGCCATGATGCTGTTCGTTATGCTGGTCGTTAGCTACGGGCTTAGCAAAGAACCGATACGCAACCGCATCAAAGACCAGCGGCAATGCCGGGAGATTATGCATGAAGCGGGCGAATACCTGGATGGAGAAGCCGAGAGTTTTCTCGGTAGGACGGAGTGCGGTGACTACGCCGTGGAAACTATCCGTCTATTGGCCGCCATCCGCCTCGCAACTGTACGGCGGATCCGTCCATTGTCCGGTGACCGGATTCTATCCAGAGTCGAAAAGTTGCTGGGAAAGCGGGTTGAAGTTGAGGTCAGCCTAATGATCGGGACACTGAGCTACTGCGTCGACCATCAGCTGCTGCGCCCCGTACGCAAGCCCGGCATGGGTCGGCAGTTTAAGTACAGCCCAGCCGCAACTGAGGCTAAGCGCTACTTGCAAACCGACCTGAGCCTCGAAGAACTAAAGGCTCTTTAGGTGGCGGAACAACGATGATTCCGCCACCTTCCCCAAAAGTCCGGATACCCCGGACTTTTTTATATTCGCCCTTTACATATATATAAGACACCGTGCTATTCTAGTCCGGTATGGCCAAACACCTCGTCATTGTAGAATCGCCTACCAAAGCCAAAACCGTCCAGCCGTACCTGGGCGGCGATTTTGATGTGGTGGCTAGTATGGGCCACGTACGCGATCTGCCAAAGAAGGGTATGTCGATTGACATTGAGCACGGCTTTACGCCCACCTACGAAGTTCCGGCCGATAAGCAGAAAATAATTACCGAGCTGAAGAAGCATGTGAAGGCGGCCGGCGATGTCTGGCTAGCCAGCGATCCCGACCGCGAAGGCGAGGCGATCGCCTGGCATTTGTGTGAGGCGCTGGGTCTGAAGCCGGAATCCACCAAGCGCATCGTCTTTCACGAGATCACCAAGCCGGGGATTGAGGCGGCGGTAAAGAATCCGCGGACGGTTGATAAGAATTTGGTAGACGCCCAGCAGGCGCGGCGGGTGCTCGACCGGCTGGTCGGCTATGAGCTGTCACCAATCCTGTGGAAAAAGGTGCGGCCTGGCCTGTCGGCCGGGCGAGTGCAGAGTGTGGCGGTGCGGCTGATCGTCGACCGCGAGCGCGAAATTATTAACTTTAGTTCGAAGGCCAGCTTTCGGGTCATTGGACTGTTCGATGTTGACGGCAGCACGCTCAAAACCGAACTCACCGGCCGGCTTGCCGACGAGGCGGCGGTGCAGGATCTGCTGGAGCGCCTGAAGTCGGCCGATTTCAGCGTGGAGAATCTGGAGGCCAAGCCCGGCAAACGCAGCCCGGCCGCGCCGTTCACCACCTCTACGCTGCAGCAGGAAGCCAGCCGCAAGCTCGGCTTTGGGCCGCGCCAGACCATGACGGTCGCCCAGCGGCTCTATGAGGCTGGCTTTATCTCCTATATGCGTACCGATTCGGTGAACCTTTCGGAGACGGCGCTGGCCGGAGCGGCCGCCGCCATTACCAAGGAGTATGGGGCCAAATACGCTCACCGGCGCACCTATACTACTAAATCGGCCGGAGCGCAGGAGGCTCACGAGGCGATCCGGCCGACCGATTTCGGCCGCTCCGAACTGGGAGCCGACCGCAACCAGGTCCGGCTGTACCAGCTCATCTGGCAGCGGGCGATCGCCTCGCAGATGGCCGATGCCCAGCTAGAGCGCACCACGGTGACGGTGGCGCCGGGTGGCCAGCCGGAGCGCTTTAGCGCCCAGGCCGAGACCATCCAGTTCGACGGTTTCCTGAAAGTTTATATTGAGAGTAAGGACGACGAAGAGGAGGCCGAAGCCAACCTGCTACCGCCGCTGAAGGTCGGCCAGGCACTGCCGCTTGAGCAGATCACCGCCCGGCAGGCCTTTAGCCGCCCGAAGCCGCGCTACACCGAAGCCAGCCTGGTGCGCCAGCTGGAAGAAATGGGCATTGGTCGTCCTTCTACCTACGCCCCAACCATCTCGACCATCCAAGACCGCGAGTACGTGGTGAAAGGTGATCTGGAGGGCACGGAGCGCGCGGTTGTAGCGATCAGCCTACAGGGCGGCCAAATCAGCCGTGCGACCGAGCAGGAGGTTACCGGCGCCGACCGCAACAAGCTGCTGCCAACGCCGGTAGGGGAGCTGGTCACCGACTTTTTGGTAAAGTACTTTCCCGCCATTGTCGATTATGATTTTACAGCCGAGGCCGAGGCCGAGTTCGACCAAGTGGCAGCCGGCAAAGAGAAGTGGAACGAGTTGATCGCCCGCTTTTACGGGCCGTTCCATGAAACCGTGGCCGCCGCCGAGACGGTGTCACGCCAGGAGGTAGCGCAGGCGCGGCTGGTCGGCAATCATCCGAAAACCGGCAAGCCGATCTATGCCCGCCTTGGCCGCTACGGCCCGATGCTGCAAATGGGGGAGGCCAGCGACGACGAGAAGCCCACCTTTGCACCGGTGCCGCCGGGCCAGCGCATGGATACCATCACCATGGAGGAAGCCCTAGTATTGCTGACCTTGCCGCGCACGGTTGGCGAGACCACTGAAGGCGAGGAGATTACCGCAAACTTCGGGCCGTTTGGGCCGTACGTGCGGGCCGGCGCCACCAGCGCCTCGATTAAGCCCGACGATCCCTTTGGTGTTACCTTGGAGCGCGCCCGCGAGCTGATCGCCGAAAAACGGGCCGCCGCCGCCAACCGCACCATCGCCAGCTTTGCCGATGGCATCCAGGTTTTGAACGGCCGCTTTGGCCCCTACGTTACCGACGGTAAAAAGAACGCCAAGATCCCCAAAGACACCGAACCAACCAGCTTAACCGAAGCCGACTGCCAAAGCCTACTGGCCGCTGCTCCGGCCAGACGGCCGCGCCGCCGCGTCAAACGAGCCTAGCCAATCTGTAGATAAGCTAGAATTGGGCGTTATGTGATACTGCTTATGTAGGAATCGCTTAGATAATGAATAATCTCTTGTAACAAAGCACAATTTGTGCTAGTTTTTTAACTAGATTGCATACAAAGTGGCTGCGTCGCGGCTACTTTTTTCAACTGGAGTGGGGCACTAAGCGGTATTGCCGGGCAATACCTCGGCAGCAGCCTGTAAAAAATCAACCTAAATGGAGCCAAAAAGCCCGGTATGGCCAAGCGGCGGCGAAAGAAAAAGCCAGCATCGTTTTATGAGACGCTCTCAGCAGCATCGCCCCTGCTGTTGCCAGAAACCGCCTTTGAGCTGCCCGCTAAGGCTGCCCGCAGACTGCCCGCGATTCCCTGGCAGACCCTGGCCGAAGACGGCCTAGCCATCACCCGCGATGCCGGAATGTATCTGGGGCGAGCCTGGCAACGCGTAATTAATCGACGCGCCCGGCTGGCCTATAGCGCGGTGGCAATCGCCATGGTCAGCGCCACCACAATGGCCGCTACCCGCATGGCGGTGCAAACCCTGCAAAAATACGGCCCAGATATTAGCAACCCAGCCATTATCATGAACCAAAAGGATGTCGGCACCACCATTACCGACCGCAATGGCGTGGTGCTGTTCCAGGGTTATGGCGCCGTTGACCGCCAAAGCATTCCCTATAGCCAGATGCCGAACTCAATTAAGCAGGCTACGCTGGCAGCCGAGGACCCCAGCTTCTACAGTGATCTCGGCTTCTCCTGGCGCGGTACCGCCCGAGCGGCTTACGAAGACCTGACCCACCACGACGATACCCAGGGCGGCTCGACCATCACCCAGCAGCTGGTTAAGAATACCTTGCTCAACAACGAGAAATCGCTGACCCGTAAATACCAAGAGATTGTCCTCTCGGTCGATATCAACGAGCACTATAGTAAAGACCAGATCTTACAGATGTACCTCAACACCGTCTACTACGGGGAAGGGGCCTACGGAATTGAATCGGCCTCCGAAACCTACTTCCATAAGCCGGCTTCAGCGCTGACGCTAGAAGAAAGCGCCACCTTAGCCGGCCTACCCCAAAGCCCCAGCCTTTACGACCCAGCAATCAACCCCCAAGGCGCCCAAACCCGCCGTGATTACGTCTTGGACCGCATGCAGCAGCTGGGCTATGCCCCGCCTAGCGCCGTTAGTGCCGCCAAGGCCCAGGCGGTGGTAGCCGGTACCGAGAACAGCACCATCAAGGCCCCACACTTCGTCTTCTACGTCCTGAGCCTGTTGCAGCAGCAGTACGGCGAAAATGAGATAGAGCATGGCGGTATCACCGTGCGCACCACCCTTGACTACACCAAGCAGGAGGCGGCCCAATCGATTGTGGCCAACCAAGTCGGCAGCTTGGCCAGCCACCATGTGACCAATGGGGGACTGATCTCGCTCGATCCGCGTAACGGCGACATTTTAAGCATGGTGGGCAGTGTTAACTACAACCAGCCGGGATGGGGAGCGGTTAACACCATGCTCAGCCAGCTGCAGCCAGGTTCCAGTTTTAAGCCGATCGCTTACGCCGAAGCTTTTTTGAAGGGCTGGAGTGGTGCTACCCAGGTAGAGGACGAACCGATGTGCTGGCCCATCGCCGGGCAGGCGCCATACTGTCCCCAAGATTACTCCCAGACCTGGTCCGGCCCGGTGCTGCTGCGCCACGCCTTGGGTAACTCGCTGAATATCCCGGCCCTACAAGTATTGGAACACGCCGGTGTCGCCGACACCATTGCACTCGGTCACGCCATGGGCATCCAATCGCCCAGCCTGGAAGGCAACCCCAGCCAGTATGGGCTGCCGTTGGTGCTTGGGGCCGGCGATGTCCGCCCCATCGACATGGCCGCGGTCTACGGCACCTTTGATGAGGGTGGCAAAACGGTAGTGCCGCGAGCAATCTTGAGCGTCCAGGACAAGTACGGTAAAGATATCACCAAACCCCAGCCCAGCGGCGGCAAGCAAGTGCTTGACCCGCGCGTCGCCTACATGATCACCAATA
>DATKHK010000083.1:0-3654 GCA_035510255.1 Saccharimonadales bacterium (SeqCode)
CAGCGCCACCAGCGCTTGAGTACGCTAAAGAACCCGTTTGGGGCGGGGTAGCTGGGTTAGACGTAATACCTTCTGAAACCGATTGTTTCGGGAGGTTGTTGTCCAACCGTGATCTCCGTAAATGTCTCACACCAGATAGCAACCCTTAGCCAGGGTACATTCCGGCGTACTTACTACTTTACCCTATAGCGCTTATGTTTGTAAACCGCTTTTATATCTGGAAAATCATCATTTTAATGGTTATGGTTATATCATGTATGATATAAATATTGGGTTAGACGTTGGCGAACAAAATCACGGTGTTACTGGCGATCTTTAAGATGCCGTTGGTGATCTCAATTTCTAGCTGTTCAAACCCATTATTGACCCGCACAATCCCGGGTGTTAGTAGCGAGAAGAAGTTGCTGTGGCCATACAGTACGTCGAAGGGGCCGGTGCCATTGGTGGCCGACAACGAGACCGCCGAACCCTCAAAAAACACTTGGTACGGGGAAAACACTTTGACTTGGAGCTTGCCGACCGCTTCCTCTTCTTTCATATTAAGATTTCCTCGAGCTTGGTCAGGGTTTCGGCTAGACTAATATACTGCCCCTGTCGGCCGGTCAAATCCTCCGACACAAAGAAGTCCTGATTAAAGAACTGGATCAGCTTCTTGGCCTTGTCGTAATCGGCCCGGTCACCCGGACTCAGCTCGTTTTCACCGATAATGGCGATGATGTTTTTGAGGTTGTCATACTTCTGCATAATCGCTTGCACGGTAGTTGCGAGCAAGTAATGGCGATCGCCAACCACCTCCGGCGTCAGCAGCGAGCTAGTAGTCCGAATTAAGTCCACCGCCGGCCGCACCCCGCTTTCAGCCACCGCCCGAGAAAGCACGATCACCCCATCAAGCTGGGCCTGAATTTCCTGCACCGCCGGATCGCTCAAGTCATCGGCCGGAATGAAAATGTTCTGCACGCTGGTAATGGAGCCATGTTCGTTTGAGTACAGGCGGTCTTCCAGTGTTTTAAGATCGGAGAACAGAGTAGCTTGGTAGCCGCCCTCGCTGGGAATCTGCCCAATGCTGGTTGAAAGCTCATTGCCGGCCTGGATATGCCGGTAGATGTTATCGATGAAAAACAGGATGTCGCGCTTTTCCTCGTCGCGAAAATATTCGGCAGCGGTGGAAGCCGCCAGGCCAACCGTGGAGCGCATAGCCGCCGACTCGTTCATCTGCCCAAAGTACATAACCGAGGAGTTAAGCAGTTTGCGCTCCATCAGCGTTTGGTACAACTCATGACCCTCACGCACCCGCTCACCGATACCGGTAAAAAATGACAGGCTTTTATTGTCTTTGGCCACATTGTGCATCAGCTCCATCATCAGTACCGTTTTGCCGACGCCGGCGCCGCCGATGATGCCAATCTTGCGCCCCTTTACAAACGGGGTGAAGAAATCGATGACCTTAATTCCGGTTTCCAGCAGCTCCGGCGGTTGTGGCTTAACCATTTGAGGTGGTGGTGTCGCGTGATAAATTGAGCGGTGAGGCACGTCAGCCAGTGGCTCACGCTCGTCAACCGCCTGCCCTAAGGCATTAAAAATTCGGCCCAGGGTTTTAGCGCCTAATGGCACCGCAATCGTTTGGCCGGTACCCACCACCACCGCTCCGCGCACCAGCCCAGCGCCGATTGCCATGATAATACAGATCGGATGGGACTCGGCATTAAAGGTCCGCACCTCTAGCAAGACCTTGGGGTCGCTCTGCAAGCGCAACAGCTCCCGCGGCTTTGGCGGAGTACCGATCCAGACCAGTTCGACGGTCAGATTGTTAACAGACTTGACCCGTCCGTAGGACTTGGGGAGTGGCTCGGGGCGGGCAGCTTTGGGATCCGGCGCCACTGGTTTGGCGGGTTGGTGGGTTGGTTTTACTGGTGTGGTCTCGGTTGCCATCTTGCTTATGATTATACCTTATGCCTTGGTGATCATCTTCATGGCCGCCAGGGTTTCTTTAATCCGCTCATCACTTTGTGAACGCTTGGACCGGCTCAATTCAAAACGCAGGTCGGTACGCATCTCGGTGGCCTTACGCTTAGCGGAACTCATCGCGTTAAAACGGCTGGCGTACTGGGCGAGCTTCGATTCCAATACCACCTGGTCCAGCGCAATCTGCCGCATAATTGACTCCAAGTAGCGGATCACGTCCTCCAGCGACGGCTCAAAAATATAGTCGCGGGGTGAAATCAGCTCACCCTCCTTCGTCATTGTCTGACTGAGCGCCTCTACCGCTGAAAATAGGTCAATCCGGGAGACATCCTGACGCAGCAATGAGACGTAGGTCTGGTAGTAGACCGCTGCCTGGCTGTACTGATCCAGTACTTGGATCAGGGCATCGAAATGCAGATTCTCGTCCCCTTCCGGCATCGCAAAACTTTGCTTAGGCTTTAAGCCATGCCGACCCAATAAAGTTACGCCATGGCTCCCAATTACGTACAGGTCGGCCTTATCGATCTCCGGCTGTGCAAGCATTGCATTCACAATCCGGTCGTCAATATCGCCAATTAAACCCCCTTCACTCGTTACCACCACCACTGCCGGCTGTGGGTTAAGCTGTCTGCGGTTTAGCCGTGCCTGCAATTTAGGGTCTACCCGTAGTTGCGAATAAATCTGCCACAGCTCATGAAAAAAGGAGGTGGAAGAGACCACACGGTCCTTAATTTGGGCAATGTGAATACTCGCAATCGACTCAAAGATTGAGGTGATGCCCTCAATGGTTGTCACTTGGTCTACCTCTTTTTGGATGTAGATGGGGCGCTTCACGCTTGCACCTGCACAGTGGTAGCGGTCAGCAGCTCCTGAACCACCGGTGTTAGGTCGGCTTCAGGATTTAGCTGCGGCGCCCGGGCAATTGCCTGCTGCTTTAGCAAAGGAATGTTCAGCGAAACCCGGCCGCCCCCCGCCAGCACCACCGCGATCATTAGATACTGCGCCATGAGCGGATACAGCTCAGACGGCGCCTGCTTAAAGATTTCGTACAGCGTCTTACCCATTGCCAGATCGGCCTGGGCCTGGGGCGCCAGCTCGGAGCCGAACTGGGCAAACTCGGCTGCCTGCCGATAATCGGCCAGTTTTAGGAATAGCTGGCTGCTAAGATCCTTCCAAGCTTTTGATTGCACCCGTCCACCAACACGCGAGACCGAAAGGCCGACATTGACGGCCGGCCGAATCCCCTTACGAAACGATTCCAGGTCGAAAATAATCTGGCCATCGGTGATCGACATCACGCTGGTTGGCAGATAAGCGGTAATGTCATCGTTGGGCGTTAAGATCACCGGCAAACTAGTCAGGGTTCCCGGCCCGCTAGCCAGCTTGCCGGCCCGCTCCAGCAAGCTGGAATGAGCGTAAAACATGTCGCCGGGATAGGAGTCGCGACCGGGACTATCTTCAGCTAGCAGCGATAGCTCACGATAGATTTTGGCATGATTACTAAGATCGTCGTAAATGATAATAACGTTCTTGCCGGCCTTCCATAGGTGCTCGGCCATCGCGCAGGCTACGTACGGCGACAGATAGGAAAGGCTGAGCGCGTCAAAGCTGCTGGCCACCACAATGATGGTGTTTTTAATGGCGCCGCTGGCCATCAGCTCAGCCACCAACGTGTCGATATCTACCTGGCGC
>DATKHK010000084.1:0-6720 GCA_035510255.1 Saccharimonadales bacterium (SeqCode)
CCCCGATACGGCCACCGTGGACATAGCTTTCAATCAGGCCAGCCGTGGCCTCGCGGTCGGCGCGCTTGGCAGCCCGGGCAGCACCTTTTTTGCGTAGCGCGGTTACGGCAGCTTCCAGGTCACCGCCCGCCTCCACTAGTGCCTTTTTGGCGTCCATCATGCCAGCGCCGGTAGTGTCGCGCAGCTTTTTGATATCAGCAACGGAAATATCGGCCATTTTATTTACTCGCCTCCACTTTACTCCCCTCCTCGGCCTCAATCTCGGCGTCGGCTTGAGCGGCAGCCACCTCGGCAGCCTTCTTGACTGCCGTAGCCGCACCAGCCGCGGCTTCCTCGGCGATCGCGTGGGTAATTACTCGGATCGATTTTATGGCGTCGTCGTTAGCCGGAATTGGATAATCAATGTCGTCGGGGTTAGCGTTGGTATCAACAATCCCAATAACCGGGATGTTCAGATTGCGGGCCTCGGCCACGGCGATGTTATCGCGCACCACATCAACCACAAACACCGCTTTGGGTAGCTCATTCATGTCTTGAATGCCGCCAAAGATGCGGGCCAGATGGTCGCGTTCATTGGTGAAGTCGAGAATTTCCTTCTTGTTGTACTTGCCCTCGTATTCGCCGCTGTCCAGACCGGCTTGCAACTGCTTTAACCGTTTGACCCGGCTTTGGATAGTGCGAAAATTGGTCAGCATGCCGCCCAGCCAACGCTCGGTGACGTAAGGCTGGCCGGCCGTAGTGGCTTCATCTTTAACAATAGCTATGGCTTGGCGCTTGGTGCCAACAAACAGCACCTTACCGCCCTGCTCGGCGACCTCCCGCGTAAACTTGGTCGCGTCCTGCAAATAGTTCACCGTCTTGGTGAGGTCAATAATGTGCACGCCACCGCGCACCCCAAAAATGAACTTGTCCATTTTGGGGTTCCAGCGGCGGGTTTGGTGGCCAAAGTGTGAACCGGCCTCCAGTAAAGTTTTAACTGGCGGAGTTGCCATTGGTGATTCCTTTCACGTCGGTTCGCTCGGCCGCGTAAAACGCGGAGGAAATAGAGAGCGAACTTGAGTCATTAATTAGTTCGACGTGAGCCATAATATCAGGTTTGGGTAGTTGATACAAGAGTCAAGCTCGACTATGATAATGCTACTGTGTGAGCCAGCGAACCGAGGAGTTTTGAAATGCCGGAATCAGGCAAGAGAGTCTACGACGAGCAGTATGGCTGGGGAACCGTTGGCAGCACTACCCGCATGATTGGTGGTGTGGTGAACTCCATCAGCATTCGCTTTGAAGATGGCAAAACCCGCATATACAAGGGTGACCTTAGCGAGAGAACGGTCTACTTCACGAGTCCCTTCGGCTGGGATGACTAGGCCGGCGGCATTCGACCTCCTGACACTGGCCACAACGCCAAGTGCAAGGAAGCTATTGTGAGCTTCGCGAACCTCAACAAAAGGAGATGCCCATGTGGCGCTCTGAAAGAACCAAGTGGCGAGTCATCGACTCGTGCATTGTGATAGCCGGCGTCGTGTTGGTGGTCCTGATCATCGTTACGGCATCGGCGCGATCGGCTAGCTTAACAACTGGCCCGGTGCGAATCACCGGTGGGACCCCATCTTATGCCACCACATCGGTCGCTACCCCCACACCGTCTACCAAACCTACAACTAAGCAGTATGTCGGTATGAGTAGCGAAGCGACGATCGCCATGAGTGTGGCAATACTCATTGTGGTTGTTGGTTTTCTGGCCTTCATGGTCCATGCATCGCCTTCTGCCGTTTCGCCGCGACAGAAGAGCTAAGCCAATCACCTGTTTGCGCCAACCCCGAGGCATACCAGTGTCTCGGGGTTCGGCCAGAACGCTATAATCCTCTATCATAAAAGCATGAATAAAACGCAGCTACGGGAGTGGTTTCGCGCCAAACTGGCCGCCCAATCTGCCACGGAGCGCGAGCAAGCCAGCCGGGTGATCATTGGCCGCTTGCTGGCCTCCGAGGAGTACGCCCGCGCCGGTACGATTTTTACCTACGTCACGACCCCACAGGAGGTCGATACGCGAGGTTTGATCGAGCAGGCCTGGCGGGATGGTAAACAGGTAGCGGTGCCGCGACTGGAAGATGATCGGATCGTGGCCAAGTGTCTGACGGCGTGGGAGGAGCTGCAACCGGGTTTATTTTCGATTCCTGAACCAGGGGGCAACGCCACGGCCATAGACACCTCCAATCTAGACCTGATCTTGGTACCGGGGCTGGCCTTTACCTGTGACGGCGCGCGGCTGGGTCATGGCCGCGGCCACTTCGACCGCTGGTTAGCCACCCTGCCGCCATCGACACCGACGGTTGGGCTAGCGTTCGCCTTTCAACTGGTCGACGAGCTGCCGCACGAACCGCATGACATATGCATACAAAAGGTACTCACGAACTCATATTCAGCCCGAAATGATTGACGCAAAGCCAATTTTCAGATACAATAACGTAACTATGAAAGCTGGAATCCACCCCGAACTGAAGACCACCAAGGTGCACTGCAACGGTTGCGGCACCGAGTTTGAGACCGCTGCCACCGTCGACGCTATTACCGTCGATATTTGCTCGCACTGTCACCCCTTTTATACCGGTAAGCAAAAGCTGGTGGATACCGCTGGGCGGGTTGAGAAGTTTAAGCAGCGCGCCGAAGCCGCTAAAAAGCGCCAGGCCGAAGGCACCAAGCGAGCCGATACTAAGGCTCAAAAAGAAGCCGCGGCCGCTCAAGCCGAGGATCCCGAACTAAAAGAAATTGCCGAAGAGCTGAAGTCCGAAACCGTCGACCAGCCGTAACCGGCTTTTAATTCCACCCCATAAAGGTATAGAATAGGGCTGGCCGTTTGCACGTCAAACTACGGATCGGAGGATCCTATGCAAGCTGGCACTGGTGAAAAGCCAGGCCTCAATGGAAAGCAGGACGACAACGCCACCGCATCCCTGTCGGCTAGTCAGAAAGAGCAGCTCTACCAAGTACTGTGCCTGCAGGCCGCGATAGTGGCCGTCACTTTGCTGGTGATGATAGCCGTACTAGCGTCTACAGGCGGCATCGACCTGACTGCGGGTCTAGCGATAGGGGGAGTTAGTTGCCTGTGTAGTGGCGCGAGCTTAGTGTGTCTGATCGGCTGGAAGTACCGCACCTATCCCGAAAAGGGCCTGAGCGACCAACCCGTCCCCAACCATATAAGCGGCCCCATAGTTTGGTCGGGCTGGATCGGTGGTGCGCTGCTGCTTTATGCGCTACTGGCAACTCTGACCGGGACTTGAGCCACATCACCTCCCACAAACCGGCTGGCCCGCCCGATTCCGCGCATGGAACCGGGCGGGTTGCCACCGCTTTTTGCTATCATAGACAAATGGATACGACTGAACAAAAATTCCGGGCGGAATACGAAGAGCTGCAAACCAAGCTGGCTGATAGCAGCTTTTTTAGCGCACCCGAATACGTACCGACCGCTAAGCGTCAGACCGAGCTGGCGCCGTTGATTGAGCTGTACGACCGCCGCCGGCAGCTACGAGAAGACCTGCAGGCTCTCAACGACCCCGAACTAGTCGATATGGCGGTGGCTGAGCGGCCAGCCCTGGAAGCAGCCCTTATTGAAGTAGAAGAGAAGCTGCGGCTGGCGCTGGTACCCAAAGACCCGCATGACAGCAAGGATGTCATCGTGGAGATCCGGGCCGGCGCTGGTGGCGATGAATCTACCCTGTTCGCGGCCGAACTCTATCGTGCCTACGCCCGCTACGCCGAAACCCGCGGCTGGAAGGTAGAAATCGACAGCGAGAGCCCTAGTGACGTGGGCGGTTACAAGGAAATTGTGTTCGAGATTCACGGCGAGAACGTCTACGCCGAGATGAAGTACGAATCCGGTGTGCATCGGGTGCAACGCGTGCCGGCCACCGAAAGCCAGGGTCGGGTGCACACTTCTACGGTGACGGTCGCGGTGCTGCCGGAGGCCGAGGAGACCGAATTAGAAATTAATGAAGCCGACCTGCGCATCGATGTGTATCGCTCCAGCGGCCATGGTGGCCAGAGCGTCAACACCACCGATTCGGCGGTGCGCATTACCCATGTTCCTACCGGCGTGGTGGTAACCATGCAGGACGAAAAAAGCCAGCTTAAAAATAAGCAGAAGGCTATGGGGGTGCTGCGTTCGCGACTGCTGGCTGCAAAAGCCGAGGAAGAGATGCGCTCAAATCGCGAAGCCCGGCTAGCCCAGATTGGCACCGGCGACCGCAGCGAGAAGATCCGCACCTATAATTTCCCGCAGGATCGCATCACCGACCATCGCATTGGCCGTACCCAGCACGGTCTGCCCGGGTTTATGGCCGGTAATATCGGTGACATGACCGCCGCACTACAGGCTGAGGATTTAAAGCGCAAGCTGGCTGAGGCTGCGGGCTAAAGTGACCGTCGGCGAGGCCCAGCGCCACGGCCAAGAAAAACTACAAGCGGCCGGCATCGAAAGCGCCCGCCTAGACGTCAACCTATTGCTAGAAAAGCTTATGGAGAAACCGCGAAGCTGGTTGCTCGCGCACGAGGATGACGAGCTTGAGGAGACGGTCGTCGCTGAATTCTTACGCCTAACCGAGCAGCGTGCCCGACGCGTACCGCTCGTCCACCTTACCCACTCCCGCGAGTTTTATGGGCTGGACCTATATATTGATGACGGTGTGCTAACGCCGCGCGTTGAAACCGAGAAAATGGTTGAGTATGCGGTTAGGCATGCGCCCAAGCATTCGCGGCTGATTGATATTGGCACCGGCAGCGGGGCGCTGGCGATTGCTATTAAAACCCACCGGCCCGATCTGGAGACTTGGGCCACTGATGTAACCGATGAGGCGCTGGCCGTGGCTAAAAAGAACGCAAAAGCCTACAACGTTAATGTAAAATTCATTAGATCAAATCTGTTTGACCGGATTGAAGGGCGTTTCGAAACGGTGGTCACTAATCTGCCTTACCTGCGCGACGACGCCCGCGGCGAGCTGATGCCGGAGGTCAAAAAAGAACCGGCCGTTGCCCTGTTTGGCGGCGTAGATGGGCTCGATCTGTATCGGCGGTTCTTGCAGCAGCTACCCGCCCATCTTGCTCCCGCTGGCTTCCTTTTTACCGAATGCGACCCCTGGCAGCACGAAGCTTTAATGAAAACCGCAATGCAGGCTGGCTTACGCCCAATTGAAAAAGACGACTACTTTATTCTCGGCTTTCAAAACGCCGACTAGTCAGAAATTATTTCCAGGTACGGCCTTCAACTTCTTTCATTTTGTTACGATAGGCCCGCTCCAAATCCACCCCCAACTTGTTGGCCAGGTCGAGGAGGTAGTTAAAAATGTCGGCAAACTCACCCTCTAGCTTGGCGTGGTCGGTAGTAGTGGTTTTAGCCACATCTACGTGCATACCGATGGTTTTGCGAAGCTCCTTAGCCAGCTCACCCACCTCTTCAACCATCAGCAGAAAAATGTCTTGAATGGTCTCATCATCCCAGCCCCTTTCGGCAACCAGCCGCTTAATGTCGGCCTGGAAGTCACCCAGCGTTGGCTTTTCCGGCAGCTGGCTAGGCATTGCTAATCGTTAGGGGCCTGTTGCAAGGTCACGCTGACGGTTTGGGTCTTACCATTAGTATCGATGTAGGTCAGTTGAACACTGGACCCAACCTTATAGTTGCCAATCAGCGAACTCAGACTATGGTTTTGGTCGATCGTCTGGCTACCAACCTTGGTAATAATATCCCCTTCCTTAAGTCCGGCCTTATCGGCTGGGCTACCGCTGACCACCGCCGGCGTACCGCTACTCTGGTCAGGAGTAATGTAGGCGCCATTACTCACCGGCAGGTTGTTATCGCTGGCAAAGGCTTGAGTAACCGGGATATAGTAAACGCCCAGGTATGGCCGACTGATTGTACCCTGGCTCTCAACACTTTGCAGCTCCTGTCTGGCCTCGTTAATCGGAATGGCAAAGCCAATGCCTTGGGCATCACTGGCTACCGCCGTATTGATGCCAATCACGTCGCCCTCAACATCGACTAACGGGCCGCCGGAGTTGCCAGGGTTGATGGCGGCATCGGTCTGGAAGAGGTTTTGCAGCTGCTCAACGCTGCCGCTACCCTCGTCGCCGGCTGCCACCGGCCGGCCCAGGCCGGAGATAATGCCCTGGGTAACGGTGTTTTGGTACTGGCCCAAGGCGTTACCGATCGCAATCACCTCGGTGCCAACCTGTACGCTCGATGAATCACCCAGCGTAGCCGCCTGCAAACCGCTGGCATTAATCTGAATAAAAGCTAGATCGTTGGTTGCGTCGGTAGCTACCACCTTAGCATTTTTATACTCTTTGCCATTGCTGGTGAAAACATCCAGCTCGGTAGCACCAGAGATAACATGGTTGTTGGTCATGATCAAGCCATTACTAGAAACAATAATGCCGGTTCCAGCGCCCTGTTCGGTCTGGCTGGAGCCAAAGAAGCTAAAGCCGGTCGATTCCGAGGTGATCGAAACCACGCTGGGCGAAACCTTCTTGGCCACGTCTACCGCCGCCGAGCTCTCCTGCACCACTACCGACTGCTTACTGACCGGGATACTGCCCGGCAGATAGCGCACCAACAGATAGGAGCCGGCCACCCCGCCAACAAGGCCAACAACCAGGCTCAAGATTATCAGTCGGCGTATCAAAGCGTAGGGCAAGGTGAGCTGCTCTTCAGCCGGCTCTTCGGTAGGC
>DATKHK010000085.1:0-11201 GCA_035510255.1 Saccharimonadales bacterium (SeqCode)
GCTCGAACCGGTGAAGCCGCGGCCACGGATGCTGCGGCCGGACCGGCTGGGACCGCCGGTACGGTAGGTGCTGTCGCTGGAGCCACCGTAGCCGCTGCAGCCGCTACCGGCAAACGCTCAGGTTTACGAGCTCCGCTAGACTTAGTGCGATGAACCTTCTTATGAGCTTTTTTCTTCTTCGCCATAATGCCTTCATACTATCATACGTTGCGCCGCTGCTAAGCGATTGACTATACTGGGTTCTAAGACACTTTCAATACCATCCCATGACTACCCTGTTTCTCGCTTTAACCTTACTCAGTATTATCGTCGCCAGCTACTCACTCTGGCGCGTGACTACGCTTCAGCGCCGCTTCAGTGCCGCTTTGGGCAAGGACAGCGAGGAAGGTTCACTGGAGCAAACGCTAGCCAAGCATTTAAAACGGGTTGGCACGGTCGAAAAACACCTCAATCAGCTTGATGATGCCTATCGCCGTTTATCGGCCGCCGGCAGCCTGGCCTCCCAAAAGATTTCAATCGTCCGCTTCAATCCGTTCGGCGACACCGGTGGTGACCAGAGTTTTGTCCTGGCAGTCCTCGATGCTCTCGATTCCGGCTATGTCCTCACCAGCATTCACGGCCGCGAAGGCACCCGGGTCTATGTTAAACCGATCGACGAAGGTAAAAGTAAGTACCCGCTATCGCAAGAGGAGAAGCAAGCGCTGACCCAAGCCGCTCAGCGAGTGCCTAAATAAGGAGGAAGTATGGCAAAAAAAACCGATGTCTTTAATGTCGCCAGTATCGATACCGTCATCGGTTCGGGCGTGCGTCTTAAAGGTAATCTCAGTAGCGATGGCGATATTGCCATCGACGGCGCGCTTGTTGGCAACATTAAGAGCGGTGGGCATGTCACAATTGGGGTTAATGGCCGGATTGTCGGCCACATCCAAGGGGCCACCGTTCAAATAGCCGGCCGGGTGGAGGGCAATGTTATCGCACTGGATTCGATCAGCTTAATGGAAACCGCTCAAGTTACCGGCGACATCACCACTACACACCTGGAGATCGGTATGGGCGCGATTTTTATTGGAACCAGCAAAATGAAACCGGCCGAAGCCACTGAGCTTTCCTCCGCTACCGACACTGAAACCACCGAGTCATAACCACCAATGTATTACTACGTCCTGAATCCAGCGGCCGGCAAAGGCGCCGTCAACCAAATCCAAGATAAGCTGCGCGACCGATTGCGCGAGCTGGGTATTGACGGTGAGTTTGCCAAGACTACCGGCCCCGGCGACGCCACCAAAATGACCAAGTTGGCGATTGAAAAAGGCCACACCACCGTGGTAGTGGTCGGCGGCGACGGCACGGTCAACGAGGTGGTTAATGGCGTAACCCAAGAAAATGTGGCGATTGGCGTAATCCCGATTGGCAATTCGAACCTGCTGGCTCAACGCCTGGGCATCACCAGCTGGCAGCAGGCCTGTGAAGCCTTAGCCGCTCGGCGGATCACCAGCTACGGTTTGATTGCCGCCGGCCAAAAATACTTTCTTTCTACCCTGACGCTCGGCTTTGAGACCGAGCTGGATAAGCAAGTAGAGGCGCCGGCTGGTGGCGGCCTGGGTGACCGGCTCGGCCAGCTGTGGCAGGCACACGGCCATGCCCAGAACTACCAATCCCTGGAGTGCAAGATCGTCGTCGATGGTGGCCTAGAGCTAACCGCTCCCCTATTTAGCCTGAGTATTACCAACCAAAAGTTTGAGGATCCACTGGCAGACAACCGTCTCCTGGTGACGCTGGTGGACCGGCCACCTTCCGGCCGCCAGCTTACCAGCTATCTTTGGCGACTGCTCAAGAAAGATGAGGTTTATGAAGGCGTCAGCCGTTTTGGCGCTAAGCGGCTGGTAATTGAAACCACCCCTCCCACCGGCCTCATGATTGACGGTAAGGTAAGCGGCCGTACCCCAATCGCCATTCGCTTAACCAATAAACAGATCCGTTTTATCACCGAGAAGCAGACGGTTAGCTTCAAAACCGACGAATAAGTAGAAGTTTGGGCGGTGCGGCAATTTTGTTTTCAAGCGCATGCAACCTACGCAGTAAGAGGCTACTGAGCTTGGAGACGAAACTGGCGCAATACTGCCCAACTCCCCGCCTTTCGGCTTGGTGCGGCCAATAGCTGTTGACCATCGGTTTCCTATCTGTTACACTAAGTCCGAAGCTTTAAGGAGGTCGGTAATAGCTCAACCCCGTACTCGTATTAACCAGGACATCACAGCACCACAAGTGCGACTGGTAGGGATGGGTGGTGAGCAGGTTGGCGTTGTCAGCCGTGCCGAGGCCCTGGAGCAAGCCGCCGCAGCCGGATATGATCTCGTGGAGATTGCCGCCAGTGCCAATCCCCCAGTGGTTAAGATTCTCGATTGGGGCAAGTATCGCTACGAGCAAACCAAGCTCAGCCAGAAGAACCGCAAACACCAGCGCAACCAAGAGGTTAAGCAGGTGCGGGTGGGACTAAAGATCGGTGAACACGATCTCCTGGTGAAGGTAAAGCATGCTCGGACGTTCATTGAAAGTGGTCATAAAGTTAAGGTTAGCTTACGCTTTCGCGGCCGGGAGGTTACCCACTCCGAGCTGGGTCGGGTGGTGCTCGATCGATTTATGGGCCATTTAGAAGATATTGCCGTCCGTGAACAGGATTCAACCTTAAGCGGCCGCGAAATGACCATGCTGCTGGCGCCCAACAAAGCCGCCAAGTAGCCAAAGAAGGAAGTAATTATGCCGAAGATGAAAACCCATAAAGGAATGGCTAAGCGAATCAAGCTCAGCGCCGGTGGCAAGATGCTGCGCCGCAAAGCTTATCGTGGCCATCTGCTCGCCCACAAGCAGACCAAGACCAAGCGCACCTATGTGCAGGAGTTTGAGGTCTCAAGCGGCGACGCCGGGAATATTAAGCGGATGCTAGGAACCTACAAATGAGAGTTAAACGCGGCGTAACCACCCACGCTAAGCACAAGAAGCTGCGACAACAGACCAAGGGCATGAGCCATATGCGCCGTGCCAGTGTGCGCATGGCCCGTCAAGCCGTGCTGAAGGCCCTGTCTTACGGTTATCGCGACCGACGCAACAAGAAGCGCGACTTGCGTAGCTTGTGGATTGTCCGCATTAATGCCGCCCTCACCGAGCACGGCGTGTCATACAGCCGCTTCGTACCAATGCTGAAGCAAGCCGGGATTGAGCTTGATCGCAAGGTGCTGGCAGATCTAGCGGTGCGTCAGCCGGCCGCATTCAAAGCAGTAGTCGATCAAGCCAAGACCGCTAAGTAATCAGTTTTTTAGGATTTTCGGTATTCTTTCAGCTGTTCATCAATGAATTTTTTGATTTTTTTGATAAATATACTTTCGTCGTAGGTTGCGGCGTGAGCCCGGATTTTCGCGGCATCATAGTTTGAGGAGTCAAAGTTCTTGAGCACTTGAACCAACGATTCGACAGTCTGCTCGGCAAAAAAACTACCGGTCACGCCATCGATAACGGTTTCGGTAGCGCCACCGTTGCCAAAAGCAATCACCGGCGTGCCGGCGGCCATTGCTTCCAGTGGCGTAATGCCATAATCTTCCTCAGCGGTAAAAATGAAGGCCGCCGCTTGAGCATAGGCCTTGGCAATCTCGGCATCGCTCCTGCGACCGACAACCTGAACGGTCGGGCCAGCCAGCCCTTGCAATCGGGCCAGCTCGGTTCCGCCGCCGATCACGGTTAAAGGCAGGCCAAGACGATTACAAGCCTCAATTGCCAGATCTACCCGCTTATATGGAACCAGTCGCGACACCACCAAGAAGCCGGCTTTTGAGCTGGTTGCCAGCGAAAAACGGTCAATGTTAGTGGGCGGCGGAATCACTGGCGTAGCCTTCCGGCCGTAGTATTTGGCAATCCGGTCAGCCACATAGCGCGATTGGGTCACATAGGTGTCCGGCCGGCTCGCCGCCGCCAGATCCCAGCGGCGCATGCTGGCGACTAAGCGCGGCATGATCAGCCTGACCAACGGCGAGAGAATGCCAAACCCGGGATCGCGCATATATTCCTCATAGCCACTCCAGTAGTAGCGCGTCGGAGTGTAGAGATAGCAGATATGCAAGGTTTGAGGCCCAGTGATAATTCCTTTAGCCTCGGCCGAACAGGAAGAAATCACCACATCATAGTCGCTAAAATCAAAGGATTCAAAAGCGATAGTGCGCAGTAGTGGGTACAGCTGATGTTTTGACCGTGAAAATGGCCAATGTTGTAAAAATGACGTATTTACATCGAGAGAATTAAACTCAGGAAGGGTTTTTGGCTCATATACCGAGGTATAAATCGGTGCTTCAGGGTAGGCTTTATGCAGCGCCATAACTACTCGCTCAGCTCCCCCTTGGTTGGTCAGCCAGTCATGGACAATAGCGACCCGAGGAGCCGGCATTAATACGCCCCTCGCCGCCCAAACACAATCACAATGGTGCGCAGAATAATTTTAATATCCAGCCACAGCGTCCAGTTCTCAATGTAGTAAATATCCAGTTTGACCCGCTCGTCGTAGCTCACGTCATTGCGTCCGGAAACCTGCCACAGGCCGGTTAGCCCGGGCTTAAGGGCCAGCAACGCCGAGCGGTTACTGCCATAATTGGCCAGCTCCGCCTCGACGATCGGCCGCGGCCCCACCAAGCTAATATCGCCGCGCAGGATATTAATCAGCTGGGGGAGCTCATCAAGGCTGGTGTGACGCAGCCAGCGGCCAATCGGCGTAACCCTTGGGTCGTCCTTTACTTTCTGCTCCCGCTTAAACTCTTCAATCAGCTCGGGACGGTCCAGCTCCGCGAAAACCTCGGCATCGGTCTTGCCGCTGAAAGCCCCACCGGTACTATAGCGCTCATACATACTGCGAAACTTGTAGACGTACATGGGAGTGCCGGTGCGGCTGAGACGCTTGTGCCGGTAAAACACCCGGCCGGGATCGCTAATCTTAATAATTATGGCGATAACTAGGAATAACGGCGACAGCACAATCAGGCCAACAGCGGCGGCTACCAGATCAAAGCCGCGTTTTACAATGCGCCCCCAGCCATCAAGCGGAGTGCGTTTCATGGCTACCATGGGCATACCGGCCA
The DNA here is from genome assembly GCA_035510255.1 of Saccharimonadales bacterium (SeqCode). Taxonomy (GTDB): domain Bacteria; phylum Patescibacteriota; class Saccharimonadia; order UBA4664; family SCTI01; genus JASLFZ01. Next base: position 5,118 of record DATKHK010000085.1, read on the forward strand.
GGGTGCCCAGCTCCGAATGCGTCGCGAAGATACCGAACTGGTTCGGGATAAAGCGATAGGTAATCTGGTGGTTGGCAGCGTACTCCACCAGCTCAAAAATGGCGTCGGGACTAAGCGAGGAGTCAGCCTGGATAATCTCGTCAACCGGCTGTCCATGCAAGCGTTTCAGGGCCGTGTCTAAGGATTCATCGACTGGGAAAGGACTCATGCGGCTGGCCGCTCCCTGAGCAGCGTCAATCACGCCAATTATTGTATAGCCAGAGGTAGCGGTGGCGGCCAGTGAAATCGCCAGCTGCTGCGCTAATGGCCCGCTCCCCACCAGGATTGAGCGGTAGACGCCAATCCCCTTACTAAACAGGCTGCGTTGCAGTGCCCGCACAATAAAGCGGCCGGCAGTGACCGTCACAAGACTGATCCCGTACGCGTACACTGGCACCGCCTTGGAGGGAAACAGTGGTGTCTTGCTCACAAAATCCACCATGATCATAAACATGACACCAGCCGATACCGCCACAAAAATGCGCCCCAGCTCCTGAAACCGCCCCCGCAAGCTGGATTGGTTATACAGCCCAACAAAGGCAAATAGCAGAATCCACACCGGAATAATCAGTAAAAAGATCTTTAAGAAGAAAATCAGGCCATATGGATGAGCGACCGGGCGCACATCTACCTTCACCCGAATCGCGTAGGCGACAATAAAAGCCCCGAGAATCGCGCAGAAGTCGATTGGCAGGAGCAGTAAGCTGAAGAAAAGTTCGCTTTGTTTACGCATAAATGTCTGATGTGGCTGTTACATAAGCATTTTACACCAAAAAGCCTCTCTTCCGAGAGAACTTTAAGGGCTAAGACTACCTATAAGCCGGATTCTGTCCCCCGCGGTTCGCGCGGATGGATGGCCATCTATCTTGGCTTGGCGTTGCCGCTAAGCTCATGCGGAATCTCGCCGGCACACGCGAGCTACGTATATGCCGACTCCTTGCAGCAGACGGGGTTTACCTCCTGCCGGTGTCACCACCGACAGCTATGGGCTTTTACCCCACTCGTTTCACCCTTACCTTCTGGCAACTAGCTTACGCTGTTGCCAATAGTGAAGGCGGTATCGTTTCTGTGGCACTTTCCCTAGGCTTGGGTAGCGCTGTTTTCTCGAGAGAAACACCGCTACTTATTCCCGGTTGCCGTTAGCAACCGTCCTGCTCTATGCTGTCCGGACTTTCCTCTCAGGTTCGTCCTCGCGGGCGAACCGAGCGACCATCCAGTAGTCTTAGCGTTGTAATTTTAGCAGAATTTATCGGTTTAGCCAACCTGTGGCTATAATTAGCGCCTCCTTTGACACCACCCCACTATGTTTGTACATTAAGCATAAGCTCATAATTGATATACTTACCCCATGAAACTATTTAAAAGGGCCAATTTGGCGTCCTCGAATCGAAAGTCGGTAGTCGGTCCGCGGCCCATCTGGCCTCCGCCGCGTTTTAGCTACCGTACCTACGGCTTAATATCGGTCTGTATGCTGCTGTTGGCCGGCGGTATTGCCTTACTAGCAGCCACTCCCGAGAGCGCACCTGGTGGCACCGCTATTACCGTCAGTCAAGGAGCTTCCCGGAGTCTCAGCCCAGATTTCCTCGGCTTTAATGGTGATGCCTCTTCGGCGGCCTGGAATAACCCGGCTCTCCTGCCGGCCGTTACTGCTCTTGCACCGGAGACTATCAGAGGCATTGCTGGGGGTACTATCTCTAACTATTTCAACTGGCAAACCGGCCAGTACTTTATACAGGCTACTGATCCAAACCTAACCTATATTAAGCCGGGTCAGCCCAACCCGCCATATACACTCAGCAACTACGTCAATGCCCTAAAAGCTGGTAATGCCAACGGCTTATTTAACATCAATGTTATGACCTATTGCCCGGTCAGTAACACTGACCCAGCCAGTACAGATCAAGCCGGAGTGAGCTGTACCGAGGCCCAGGCCTGTGGTCCAAATCCGAGTGCCTATACCACCAGTTGCACCAACACTGACTATACCTGGGGGCTGGATTACCAAATTGCTCTGCTGAAAGCAGCCCAAAGTATGGGGGTGCCCATTAAATATATTGAGCTTGGCAATGAACTCTACGCTACGAACAATTCGGATTACGTGTATTATTTTCCATCTCCACAAACCTATGTTAACAAGGTGAATGCTTGGATACCGGTGCTGAAGGCTGACTTTCCAGGGGCCCAAGTGGCGGTGGTTGGCCGGGGAAGTTGCCAGCCACTTACGAGCGCAGACCAAGCTTGGAATCAGGCTATTTCCAGCGGCGTTCAAGGTGAAAATGCTATTACCTTCCATACCTATTACGCCAATACCATCCCGGCCGGCAGTTCAGTGAGCAACTCTGCAGATCTGGCCACGCAACTGTCAACATCTACCCAGAATTGCACGACTCTTTTACAGGGCGTTCTCGCGCAATATATTCCGAGTGGTGTGTCAGCCTGGATTACAGAATGGAACTTATGGAGTGGCGGTACGGGTACCGTGCTTGGTAGTTGGACCCAAGGGTTGATGGCTGCCAACTATGCCCTAGACTTAGCTCGGCAACCACAGGTGGAGCTTTCCGATAATCATGACCTTATCAGCACTCAGGTATACGGATCAATATTTGCCGGCACCAAATATACCACCACGGCGGAAGCCGGGAAAACTATTGGGACCCCATCGCCATTACCCACCACTCAACCCTTTGGCATGACAGCTGACGGGTTTGCCCTTAGTACACTGGAACGATCCATGCATGGGGCTACCAGTACAGCTCCGCTAAATCTAAGTAGTGTACCAAATATAGCAGGCACTTCAGTAGGTGGTCTTTTAGGACAGAGCTTTACGGTGAATGGTAAGAGCAATCTCTACTTTGTAAACCTGAGCGCCACCGATGAGTCGATTAACCTGGGTGGTCTGGCCGGCTATTACTCGGGGCTGCAATACGCTTCCAGCCCAACCAACTTTGTGACTGGTAACAGCTCCATTCCGGCCACCTCGCTCACCGCAACCAGCAGCCTGTCGGTGCCGGCTTACTCGGTCACCAGTCTGGTTAGCGTGCCGGCACCGGCAGCCGGGAGCGCTGCCCCTGCCTCGCCGGCCAACACGCCGGCGGCCGGGCCCTCAAAGACCACCTCCAAGTCGTCGGGTGCCGGAGCTAGACCAACTACCGTAAACGCCGCGGGAAATGACGCCGGCCCCAACAGCGCTCAGCAGAATCAGGTCACCCTGAACATCGGAGGCCATACGCTGACCATCCACAGTGGCTTATTAAAGGGTATTATTAATCATAAGAGGAGTGCTTGGGTCTTCGGCGGCGGAGCGATCTTACTGGTGCTGGCCATTGCCGCGCTGATGTACGCCTTTCACCTGCCGAGACTAGCGATCGGTCTGGCCAAGCGCCTCCTGCGCAAACCTACGACAAAGAACCTTCCGCCTGATCAAGGGCCTTATTAACTTCAATGTCCGCCAACTGGTTCTGGCTGCGCAGGACATGGCTAAAGCTAACTTGCATTCCGCCGATCAACTTTTGAACCTCATCATAGAGGACTCGCAGCTCACCATGTTTAACCCGGTATACACCATTCAGCTGCTTAACCACCAGCTCGCTGTCGAGGATAAAATCTAGCTTTTGCGGTTGGTACTTTTCGGCGGCCTTAATGGCAGCCACGACGGCGCTATATTCAGCCTGGTTGTTAGTAGTGATGCCAAGATACTTACCAAATGACTCGACATGCTTGCCGTTTGGTGTAGTAATAACAACACCTATGGCTGATGGGCCGGGATTTCCCCGCGACCCGCCATCGGTATGTATCAGTAGTTCGGCTTGCGGCGAAACCGCGTTAATTAAAGGCGACATAATGATTCATCATACTTATAAAGCAAGCAGATCACAAGCTAAACCCTTGCGTAGCACTTAAATACGAAAAGCCCTCACACAGAAGGCTTTTCGTGCTGCGTAAGGGCTGGATTAGATCTTCCTGGTTAGGTAAACGCCGATGGGCATACTTATGCGGCAACCGCCTGCTCGCCATGATGCTCTTGGCTGCTCTTAGCCTCGATTGGGCTCGTGGCAAACTCCTCAGGCAGAATATACCCGATCGGATGTTCCGGGAAAGCCGGTGTGGCAGGAAAATGTAGGGTTGTAGGAGGCCGAGTGTCCAGCTTACGCTTGCGGATGGGCTGGGCCGGAACTGACTCACTCATGAGCATATCGTCCGACCCGAGCAAAAGTGGCACATTTCGTGATGTGCCATCGCAAACCCGTCGGGCCATTAGAACAAGGCCCAAGCCGGTACTGCTGATGATACCGCCGTACTCGAGACCAAACCGCTCACTGGTTTCGTGCTTAATGCGTACGACGCAGTGCATACCGGAGCGCAGGCTGTGTCCATGTAGCCGCGAATCCTTATCACGCTCGTAGTCCTGCTCCTCCGTTAGGTAGAGAACACGTCCATACATGATGTACTCCCATCTGACAGCAATGATAGCCATCATCGTTTTTGGGTAGTAATATGATACCAGAAAATGCATGAAGGTCAAGATAGGTTGCATGGTCGAACAGAAGATAAGCTTCTTGAACGACTACTGGGTAGTATAGCCGAGTGGTTTATTGATAATCCAGCCCCCACCTGGAGACAGGAGTTAAGCCAAGCAGCTCAAACTATACAGCAACAGGTCTACAGCTACTAGTTGTAGCGTAGCAAGAAGCCTTTTGAACTTATATAGACGAGCCCTGCCACAACCACCGCCTGTTAAGCACCTCCTGCTGTAGTTCAAAAGCATTACCATGGTTAAGCAAACCTAGGTATGACTGGATGGCAGCCTCTGAGCTTGGCTGCTCTAAATGCCGCAGTAGTCGTTGCTTTGTCCTTGTCCGCAGCACCCGATGATAAGGAAAATGCACCCAGCCCAGAAAATCAACGCCGGAGGCTAGGGTCTGTAAGGCTATCTTCTGTGGGTGCATGGTCAGGTTAAGCTGCTCTCGCAGGAAATCATCAATGAGCGGGATTTGCGCCAGCAGCCAATCGCGGTCGGCAGCAAAGAATACAAAGTCATCAGCGTAGCGAATGTAATGCTGGGCTTTCAAACGGTGCATTACGAATTGGTCAAACTTATTGAGGTAGATATTCACGAACAGCTGGGAGGTCAAATTGCCAAGTGGTAAACCTTTGCCTGGTTCGGTTTCAAAGCTCCCGATAACCTGGGCTAGAAGCATCATGAGCTTTGCATCAGGGATATAATTCGCCAGAATTCCTAATAAAACAGCCTGGTCGATACTGGCAAAGAACTTTTTAATGTCACACTTTAATGCCCAGCAGCTGCGTGTATCATTACAGCTAACTTGCCGGGCATATTGCTGAAACCGCTGCATAGCGGCATGGGTGCCTTTGCCTTTACGACAGGAAAAGGAGTCATGGACAAAGGTGGCGTCAAAGAATGGATACAGAACCCGATAGACAGCGTGGTTCAGAACACGGTCACGCACGCTGGCTTTGTGGATTTGCCGGGGCTTGGGGTCGGAGATGGCAAATTGGTAATAGCCGCTGTGGCGGTAGCTTCCGCTTACGAGTTCGTCATGAAGCAGTAGCAGGTTATCCATGAGACGGCGCTCAAACGCCTGTACGTCGGTCTTGCTGTGCTTGCCAACTCGAAACTCCCACCACGCAAGCAGCAGATTATCGGGCGAGATGATAGTATCATATGTATCTAGCAACTGAATCATGAGGTTTTTTATGCCGGTATCGCCCCCCCCCCGGTGGATTCCACGATTTACCAATCCTCCAAAAATGCACGGACGCCTATAAGCTATGGCACAGTTTCTTAGCCGGTTTTCCTAGACTATCGCGCTACACCCTAGGCGCTAAGATAGATGCGCTGTTTGCTGATACCATTGAGCTGGTACTGCTTGCGGGGTACGCTTCAAAGCCCCAAAAGGCGGTATTGGTGCAGCGCGCCAGTACCAAACTTGATGCGTTGAAGTTTTTTCTCCGGGTGGCTTGGGAGTTAAAGGCGCTGGAAAACAAGCAGTATGTGCGACTGAGCGAACCGCTGAATGAGGTGGG
>DATKHK010000086.1:0-2218 GCA_035510255.1 Saccharimonadales bacterium (SeqCode)
CTCAATTTGAGTGGCCAGGTAATCAAGACCGACACCTTCACCCAGTACTACCAACCCAGTACCGACTTCCCAATTGTGCAAACCAGCAACGGGGCGTAAGGTAGACAGATGCAATCGGTAGAGATGTGCAACTAGACCCGACTATTTTTCGTGCCTATGATATTCGTGGAATCGTCCCGAGCCAGCTAACGGCTGATACCGCCGAACAGGTTGGCCGAGCCTTTGCGACCCACCTACAGCCAAAGACGGTAGTGGTCGGCCGCGATGGCCGTCTGACCAGCCCCGAGTTCCATGCCCGTGTGCTGGTAGGATTGACTCGTTCAGGGGTCGACGTGCTAGATATTGGCCAGGTTTCAACCGATGTCTTTTACTACGCCTGTGCTAGCCGCGACCTGCCGGGCATTATGGTGACAGCCTCGCACAATCCGGCTGAATATAACGGGTTTAAGACCGTCCGCCGCATGCCGGAGCTACTGCTAGCTACCGAGCTGAAGGACGCGGTAATGAAGCAGACCTACAAGGATGGGCCTACCGTTGGCACGGTTAAGCGGAGGAATGTTACCGGCGAGTTTCTGGACCATCTCTTAAATATCGTGCCAGCCGCTGACATTAAGCCACTGAAGGTCGCTATAGATACTTCCAATGGCATGCAGGGGCCGATTTGGGAGGAGCTGGCGGGGCGGTTGCCGATTACGATTATACCGCTGTGTTTTGAGCCCGATGGTAACTTCCCTAATCACGGTAATGACATTGTCCAACCTGAAAATCAGAAGCTCCTGCGAGCGGCGGTAAAACGCGAGCAGGCCGATCTGGGCCTGATCTTTGACCCCGACGGTGATCGCTGCCTCCTAGTGGATGATCGCGGCGAAACCGTGCCGGGCGATTTTGTGACGGCCTTGCTGGCGGTACGCATGCTGGAGCGCTCTCCCGGCAGCACCATTATCTACGATGTGCGGGCTAGCGACGCGGTGCCGGCTATATGATCCGAGAGGCCGGTGGTAAACCGTTTGCCTGGAAGGTTGGGCACGCTTACATTAAGCCGAAAATGCAGGAGTACGACGCTGTCTTTGGCGGCGAGGTGTCCGGCCACTACTACTTTAAAGATTTCTGGTTTGCCGACTGCGGACTGCTCACCGGTTTGACCATCTTGGCGTACGTCAGCCAGCTGGGTGAAAAATTGAGTACTAAAATTATTCAACTTGAGGACCGCTACCATATTAGTGGCGAGATTAACTCGCGGGTCCCAGATGTGGAGGCGGTGCTGCAACGGATCAAGCGAACCTATCACGACGCCGAAATCGATGAACTGGATGGGGTGGCAGTGCGCTATCCTGACTGGCATTTTGTGGTGCGCCTCTCCAATAATGAACCACTGGTCCGCCTGACGCTGGAGGCCGATTCCCAAGCCAATATGAGTAAGCGCCGTGACGAGTTGCTGGCGCTAATCCGGGAAAATCGGTAACCAATGTGCGGCATTATTGGGTATGTCGGTAATCGGGAGGCCTGCCCGCTGCTGGTGGGCGGTCTCAAACGGATGGAATACCGTGGCTATGATTCAGCCGGTATCGCGGTAGTCACCGACGGCGCTTTAAAGTTGGAAAAGCACTTGGGGAAGGTCGAGGAGTTGGCCGCCGCTGTCGATAAGCTGCAACTTACCGCCACTATTGGCATTGGCCATACCCGTTGGGCCACCCATGGGCGCCCCAGTATCGCTAACGCTCATCCGCATGTGGCGGGACGGGTGGCGATCGTCCACAACGGCATTATTGAAAACTTTGCCCAGCTCAAGGCGGGGCTGGAGGCGCAGGGGGCTAAGTTTCGGAGCGAAACCGATAGTGAGGTGCTGGCTCATCTCATAGACCGGGCATTTACCGGTAAACGAAGTTTGGCCGAGGCGGTACGGCTAAGCCTACAGCAGGTGGAGGGCACCTTTGGGCTGGCCGTCATTAGCCCGGCCGAACCGCAGACACTAGTGGCGGCTCGGCGCGGTAGCCCGCTGCTGGTGGGTATCGGCGAGGGTGAGCTGTATGTGGCCAGTGATGCCACCGCCATTGTCGGACAGACCAACCAAGTAGTGTACCTGGAAGATGACGAGGTGGTAGTCTGCAATCCGAGCGGCTATGAGGTGTTTGACCTGGCGCGGCGGCCGCACACTCCGCCGGTTACGACCATCGCAGTGGAGTTAGGCGAAATCGAGAAGTCGGGCTACGACCATTTC
>DATKHK010000087.1:0-10647 GCA_035510255.1 Saccharimonadales bacterium (SeqCode)
TAACCAGCCGGTGGTTTTTATTGAGACTAACATCCGCCGCGTTTTTATCCACCACTTCTTTGCCAACATAGAGGGTGTCCGTGATAGCGAGTTGCTACCGCTAATTGAGCGCACGCTTGACCGAGCCAACCCTCGCCAGTGGTACTATGCCTTAATGGATTATGGCACCCATCTGGCCGCCACCGTACCTAATCCCAATCGCCGTAGCCGCCACTATAGCCGCCAGCCCCAGTTTGAAGGCTCCGACCGCCAGATCCGCGGCAGCATTGTTCGTCTGCTGCTAGAGTTTCCGGTTCTGACAGCCCAAGATGTCATCAATCGCTTTCCTGATGAACCACCAGATCGCATCGCCCGTCTTTTGGATCAATTGACTAAAGAAGGGTTCCTTTCACTCACAAATTAGGCGCTGGCGACAATGCTTTAAGCAATGCAGTTATGTATAACTATATTGTTCTGCGGAGTACTGTAATTTCTGCGGCACATTTTTTGCGGCCACGTGCAATTAAACACGTGGTTAGTTATATCAACATAAGGAGCAGGGAGCTATGCCATCTCGACGAGATGACAGGAAGCAAAAAGCCAGAGAAAGGGTAATCAAGTCGCTGCGCTCATCAAGGGGTCGTTCGCGGCCGGAAGTCAGCCCATCTCTAAGTCAAGGTTCGCTAGTCAGTAGCGCCCAGCGTCTTCTGACAAAATCGCGGGCTCTAGCCCCAACAATTCGTCCCTAGAGCGGCCAATGGTTGCTGCGGAGTTATCGTGACCCAAGCTTTGGGCTTGCGATAGCTCTGCCACCGGCCCTCGGCTCATACCACTCCTAGCTTCAAATTTATGAACCGGTCCTGGCGCACAAGCTTCCAGGACCGTGTACCAGCACTCATCTATATCTTGTGTAGCCCCTGGTTAAGGTGTATAAACGAACCACCGAGTATCTCCAATTTCCTATGCTAAGGAAGGTGGTCTCTTGACTGTATACATCGCGCCATGGTGGGTTGCTTGGGGTACCTTTGGCATATTCGTTTTAGGGGTCTTTGGCACTCTCGCATTTGGGAAGTGGCCGGGTGACTCCGGAAGTGATACCCACGACTCAACTGAGTAACCGGTAGTTCATTCCGCCGATCTACGACCTGCAGGGTGAAAGAGGTGATTCCGATCTCCGATCGACCAATTCGCAGTGATCGAGATGTACGAGAGGCTCTTCACGAGGCCAAGCGCCCCGCAAAAAGCGATCGCGAAGCCAAGGAGGCTGTTTCCAAATTGAACTCTGGCAAGAGGCGCGACGCCGATGTCATTCATGACGACGAGTAGCTTCTCTCGGCTAATCTGTGGTTCCGCCGGTCCTTTCGGGGATCGGCGGAGCTGCCACAACGCTCTGATCCCACCACACAGCAGCCTCAATCCTCTTTGGCGACAAACTCCTGCCACGATCGGGGTTGCATACTTCCCGGCGGAATCTCTGCCAAGCAGCGCAGCAGAATATTGGCGACCTCGGCGTTGGTGATCAGTGGGATATGGTTATCAATGGCCAGGCGCCGAATAGTGTAGGCGTCGCTATTGGCCTCAGAGGCGAGCGGTATATTAATCATTAAATCCAGCTTGCGCTTCATTACGGCGGTAGCGATGCTCGGTTCGGTCTTATCGCGGATCTTATGTAAGCGCTTCGATGGTATGCCATAGCGTTTAAGGAATCTGTGGGTGCCAACGGTAGCGAAGATCTGCCAGCCCTGCGCGTGCAGCTGCTGGGCTTCTTCCAGTATTTTCGGACGGTGGGCGGCGGCCACGCTCAAAAGCAGTCGTTTGCCCGCCACCGACTGTTCGGTAGCCAGCCAGGAGGTGTAAAAGGCTTCGAGTAAGTTATCGCCGAGGCAGGCAACCTCTCCAGTGGAAGCCATTTCGACTCCGGCTACCGGATCGGCCCCCTTTAACCGGTTGTACGAAAACTGCGGACTCTTAACCCCGACATAGTCGAGCTCCAAGGTCTGATAGGCACGAGGTTTGACCACACCTAGCATGGCCTCGGTCGCGATTGCAATAAAGTTGTGGTTGGTCACCTTGGAGACAAAGGGGAACGAGCGCGAGGCCCGCACATTACACTCAATTACCTTAATGTCATTGTCCTTGGCAATAAACTGGATATTAAACGGGCCGGTAATTTCCAGATTCTTCACAATTTCGCGGGCAATTTGCTTTGATCGCCGGACCGTTTCTAGGTACAGGCGTTGGGGCGGCAGCACCACCGTGGCATCGCCGGAGTGGACACCGGCGTTTTCAATGTGTTCGCTGAGCGCGTAAATCACGACCTTGCCGTCCGCTGCGACGCCATCAATCTCCAGCTCCTTGGCATTGGTAATGAATCGTGAGATTACCACCGGGTGGTCCGGAGAGAGACGAGTGGCCGCTTGCAGATAGCGGTCCAGGTCGGTAGGGTTGGTGACCACATTCATGGCACCACCCGAAAGCACATAGGAGGGGCGGATTAAGACCGGATAGCCTACCCGTTGGGCGAAGGCGTGGGCTTTCTCTAGGCTGGTCACCGAGGCCCATTCCGGCTGGTCAATGCCCAGGCGGTGCAGCATCGAAGAAAACTTTTGGCGGTCTTCGGCGCCGTCAATCGATTCCGGCGAGGTTCCTAAAATGTGATAGCCGGCCTGGTGGAGTGGCAGGGCTACATTGTTGGCTATCTGGCCGCCCACCGAAACAATAATGCCACCTTCTTGTTCAAAATCAGCAATGTCGCGAATTCGCTCCAAGGTTAGCTCCTCAAAGTACAGCCGGTCGGAGCGGTCGAAGTCGGTCGAGACCGTCTCGGGATTAGAATTAATCATGATTGTCGGTTTGCGGTGCTGCCGTAAGGTGCTAGCGGTATTCACGGCGCACCAGTCAAACTCGACTGAAGAGCCAATGCAGTAGGGTCCGGAGCCAAGAATAATAATTGGATGGCGTGGTAGGGCGGTAATGTCATGCTCGGTGCCGTGGTAGGTCGTGTAGAGGTAATTGGTTTCAGCGGCAAACTCACCGGCCAGGGTGTCAATTTGCTTGATCACCGGTGTAATACCGAGCTTTAGTCGTTTCTGCCGCAGCTTTTCCTCAGTGGTTCCGGTTAGGGCTGCTAGCATTGAATCGGAAAAGCCATGCTGTTTTGCCTGCCGCAGCTGACCAGCGTCTAGTTTGGTGGTACTCAGGGCTTGCTCTAGCCGCCAAATGGATTGGATATGGTATAAAAACCAGTGGTCTATGCCGGAGAGCTCATGAATTTCCTCGACGCTGCTCCCCAGACGCAAGGCTTCGTAAATAGCGAACAACCGGCGGTCGGTGGCAACAGCAACCTCTTCTAGGGGATCATCGAACTCGTAGGGGTGGCGGGGGAGGCCTTGGGCGCCAATGTTTAACATACGGATGGCTTTTTGCAGGGCCTCGGGGAATGAGCGGCCCAGCGCCATCACCTCGCCAACGCTTTTCATCTCGGAGCCAATCGAGCGGTCGCTGGTTTTTAGCTTGGTGAGGTCCCATCGTGGCATCTTGACCGCGATGTAATCCAGCGCCGGCTCATAAAAGGCCGGGGTAGAGCCGGTTACCGAATTTTTGATCTCGTGCAAGCGCATTCCCAGCATCAGCTTGGTTGCCACAAAGGCCAGCGGATAGCCAGTGGCCTTCGAAGCCAGGGCGCTGGAGCGGGAGAGGCGGGCGTTAACCTCGATTACCCGGTAGTCGCCGGTTGCCGGGTCCAGCGCGTACTGGATGTTGCATTCGCCAACAATCCCTAAATGCGTAATGGTCTTAAGACTAATCTCGCGCAAAAAATGGTACTCATTATTGGTCAGGGTTTGTGAGGGCGCCACCACAATGCTTTCGCCGGTGTGTATACCCATCGGATCAAGGTTTTCCATATTGCAGACGGTGATGATGTTGCCAGCGCCGTCCCGCACCACTTCGTACTCCACCTCTTTCCAGCCACCCAGATACTCCTCAATCAGGATCTGCGACACCGCCTGGAAGGCTTGAGAGGCCTTGGCGCGTAGTTCGGCGGCGTTGGCTACCCGTCCCGACCCTAAACCGCCCAAGCTAAAGCCCGAGCGCATCATCACCGGGTAGCCGATTTTCTGTGCCGCCTTAAGCGCTTCATTAACGCTATAAACCGCCGTGCTGGTGGCGGTGTTTACGTCAATGGCTGCCAGCGATTTCTTAAAGAGGTCACGATCTTCAGTAATCTTGATGGCCTCCACCGGCGTACCCAGCACGCGTACCTTATGCTTGCGGAAAACACCGCTATCATGCAGCTCCAGCCCCAGATTAAGTGCCGTCTGGCCGCCGAAGCTCAGCAGTACGCTGTCCGGCCGTTCACGTTTGATGATCTTAGTGACGGTCTCAGCATTCAGTGGCTGAAAGTAGACGCGGTCGGCCATATTGCCGTCGGTTTGGACGGTGGCGATATTGGGGTTTACCAGTACGGTATAAAGTCCGGCTTCCTTCAGCGCCTTAATCGCTTGCGAGCCGGAATAATCGAACTCGCCGGCCTGGCCGATCCGCAAGCCTCCAGACCCCAAGATCAAGACCTTCTTTATCGGCGTTTTCATAATGACGCGATAAACCGTTCAAACAGCCAGCCGGTGTCGGTTGGTCCGGGGCTGGCTTCAGGGTGGAACTGGACTGAGAAGAACGGCCGCGTGGTATGTTCAATGCCCTCAACCGAGCTGTCATTCAAATTGCGAAACAGTACCCTCCAGCTGTGTGGCAGGGTTGCCTCGTCAATCGCGTATCCATGGTTCTGGCTGGTAATGTAGCAGCGCTGGCTATCGGCGATACAGGGCTGATTATGGCCGCGGTGGCCATACTGCAGCTTATAGGTCTTGGCTCCAGCGGCTAGGCCCATCACCTGGCTTCCTAGGCAGATGCCGAATATGGGCTTTGAGAGCTTCAGGGCTTTCTTGGCAATCTTAACCGTCGCTTGATAGTCGGTGGGGTCGCCCGGTCCGTTGGTGAGTACCACGCCGTCAAATGGCTCGCCGCTGTAATCGTAGTCGTGCGGCACCCGCTTGATCTTTACCGGGAAGCGCTGTAATGAGCGTAAGATGTTGGTTTTCATGCCGCAGTCGACCAAAATCACCACTGGGCGGTGGTGATCGTTGTAGGTGATAGGTCCTGAGACGCTAATGCGCGGAATGGTTAGTTCAGCGGGGGCTACTCGGCTAGACTGAGGGGTTATCACTCCCGGCATGGTGCCGGCAGCGCGCAGATGTTTGGTAAGGGTTCGGGTGTCAACCCCGGTAATAATCGGCACTTTTTCAGCTTGCAGCCAGCGTAATAAAGATTGGCGGCTTTTACTATGGCTCCATTCGGCGCAGGCCTCACTAACCACCACCCCGGCAGCATGGATTCGCGACGACTCCCACTCCTCCTCGTCCGGCACGCCGTAGTTGCCGATTAAGGGATAGGTAAAGACTAGTATCTGATTGGCATAGGAAGGGTCGGTTAGTGACTCGATGTAGCCGGTCATGCCGGTATTAAAAACCACCTCGCCGCTATAGGCTGCGTTCTGCCAGGCCGGCCCTACCCCAGCAAACCGGGTGCCGTCCGCTAGGTGCAGATAAGTAGGTCCGATTTTAAAAAAATCGCCCCCTTCAGGGCGAGCCTTGCGAGTGCGTGTAGTTCGATTGACGGTTACCGGATTTTTACTCACTTTGCCTAAACTATCAAACCGACCTTGTAAACGCAAGCGTTTTGTGGCAGCGCGCCAAGCGCTACTCGAACATGGCGTTCGTGTTTTATTCGCCTCTGGGTGTATAATTAGAGCTATGAATGACGTGGAGCAGGTAAAGGAGCGGCTGGATATCGCTGAGGTTATCAGCGCCTATGTGCCGTTAAAGCAGGCCGGCCGGAACTTGAAGGCGCCCTGCCCGTTTCACAGTGAAAAGTCGGCTAGTTTTATGGTTAGTCCCGAAAAGGGGATTTGGCACTGCTTTGGCTGCGGCGAGGGCGGTGACGTGATTACCTTTGTAATGAAGTATGAGGGGTTGGAGTTTCGTCCGGCGTTGGAGCTGCTAGCCCGCAAGGCCGGGGTTGAGCTTAAGGAACGCGGGCCGGTTGACGCCAAGGCCAAGCAGGAGCGCCAGCGACTGAGCGCGGCGCTCGACTGGGCGGTTAAGTATTACCAGGCTTCGCTGGTAAAAAACCGTTCAGCGCTGGATTACGCCGTCAAAGTCCGTGGTCTAACCCGCCAAACCATCAAAGATTTTGGTATTGGCTACGCCCCGGATGACTGGAATGCCCTGGGTGATTTCCTACTCAAGAAAAAGTTCAATGCCAGCGAACTCAAAAGAGCCGGCTTGGTCGGTCAAAAGGCTGGCCGCTCAAGTCTCTATGACCTGTATCGTGGTCGGCTGATGTTTACAATTTGCGATGCGCAGGGGAGTCCGGTTGGGTTTACCGGCCGGGCATTGGATGCCGAGCAGCTACCGAAGTACCTGAATACTCCTCAAACCGAGCTGTATGATAAGAGCCGGGTGATTTACGGCTTGCATCTGGCCAGGGAGGCCATTCGGGCGGTTGATGAGGTGGTGTTGGTTGAAGGCAATATGGATGTGGTGGCCAGCCACCAGGCCGGCGTTAAGCAGGTAGTGGCAGCCAGCGGCACGGCCCTAACCGTGACTCAGCTAAAAGCCCTTGGCCGGCTTACTAAAAATATCAAGATCTGCTTCGACGCCGACGCCGCTGGCATTCGGGCGACCGAGCGGGCAATTGAGCTCAGTCAAAACCTGGGTCTAACCCTACAGATGGTCCGGCTGCCCGATGCCAAAGACCCAGATGAGCTCATCAAAAAAAGTGTTGCCTCCTGGAAGCAGGCGATCGCGGGCGCCCAGTATGTGGTTGACTATCTGTTTGACCAGCTGGAGCAGCAGTACGATATCCGTACCGTTACTGGTAAACGACAGTACAGCGATCGCCTAGCGGCTAACCTGCGTCGGCTGGGCGATCCGGTCGAGCAGGATCACTACGTTCAGCAGCTGGCGACCAAGCTTGGAATAGATCCCAAGGCTGTGCGGCAAAAACTGGAGCAGGCCGAAGCGACGGCACTGTCGGCCTCTGCCAGCCGAGGGCTGTCCGAACGCAGCGGCGCGAGTTCCGCTAGTCCTGATGTTCGCCGCGCCGCCACTGTCACTCAGCCGGAGGCTAAGCCGGTCAAGCAGCTTCTCGAAGAATCGGTTCTAGCCATGAATCTAGCTTACCCCGGGGTGCGGCTCAGCTTAGAAGATCTCACGCCGGCCCACTTTACCAACCCCGATCATCAGCTGATTCTGGAGGCTCTTCAACAGGTTGGTCCGGCCCCGGCGGCTGAGGTAGCGGTGCGCTTGCCAAACATATCTGACTATGTTAAAATCTTAGTATTACGGGGTGAAGAGCAATATAGCTCATTTGCTCCCGCAGATCGCAGCTTTGAAGCTTTTCAGCTGGTAGGACGACTGCAAACCGCCACCAATAAAGACACCAAGACCAAACTCAGCCGAAAATTGCGAGAAGCCGAAGCTAAAGGCGATGCCGACCTAGCTAAGCGCTTGCTTAAGCAGTTTCAGGCGTTGATCACCGAAGAAGAATAAATCCGCATAACTAGAAAGGAAGGGCCATTTGGCTAAAAAAGCTACCCCCGCTGCCGTAGAGGAGTCGGAAACTCACTATACTCCTGAGGTGGAGCGGTTGATTCAAAAAGGTAAAGAGCAGGGCTTTGTTACTCAGCAGGAGGTCTCCCAGGCGATTCCCGATGCCGAAGACAACATTGAGGAACTGGACGAGCTGTACGCCGCCCTCCTCGAGCACGGTATTGAGCTAACCGATAAGAAAGATAGTCTGATTTGGGATACTGAGGAGGACCTGGAAGGCGACACCAAGGCTCAAGAGAGCGATGATTACGTTAAGGATATTGCCGACGACTCGGTTCGGCTGTATTTGCGCGAGATCGGTCGCGTACCGCTGCTAACCGCCACCGAAGAAATCGAGCTGGCTAAGCGTATCGCCAAAGGCGACAAGGCGGCCAAAGACAAGATGGTGGAAGCCAACCTTCGTCTAGTTGTCTCAATCGCCAAAAAGTATATTGGCCGCGGGCTTGATCTGCTCGACCTAATCCAAGAAGGTTCGAGCGGCTTGCTGCGGGCCGTCGAAAAGTTTGATTACACCAAGGGCTTTAAATTTAGCACCTACGCTACGTGGTGGATTCGCCAAGCCATTACCCGTGCGATTGCCGACCAAGCGCGCACCATTCGGATTCCCGTGCACATGGTCGAAACCATCAACAAGCTGATTCGTACCCAACGCCGGCTGGTGCAGGAGCTGGGCCGGGAGCCGTTGCCGGAAGAGATCGCTGCCGAAATGGAGATTGAGGTTGATAAGGTCAACCATATCCTGAAGATTAAGCAGGATATCGTTTCGCTGGAATCACCGGTTGGCGACGACAAAGACTCGTCCCTGAGTGAGTTTATCGAAGACGAGGATCGGCCGACGCCACCGGAAGTGGCCGCCCACCAACTGCTTAAAGAGCAGGTCGCCAGCGTACTTGGCTTACTGACCCCTCGTGAGCAGAAAATCCTCCGAATGCGCTTTGGACTGGAAGACGGCAAGAGTCACACCCTGGAAGAGGTTGGCTTGGAGTTCGGGGTCACCCGCGAACGCATCCGCCAGATTGAGGCTAAGGCCTTAACCAAGCTGCGCAAGCATCGCGAGAGTAAAAAACTCAAAGATTATCTAGCCTAGATCGCCGTATGGAGATCGCTTCTAAGCCCACTATCATCGGTTTGGCTGGTTACGCGGGGGCCGGCAAGGATAGTTTTGCCAGCTTACTTAAAACCGCTTTTACCGAGCGCCAGCTTAAGACCGTAATTGTGTCGTCCGGTGATTTGATTCGCCAGTATGTTGCCGAAAATCAGCTAGGTGATCCCGGTGATCGGGCGGTTTTACGCCAGGCCGTCGACGATGTTGGCGCTGCCCATGGTTATACTTTTTGGTTGGAGCGGGCCTTGCAGCAGGGGAGTCAGCAAGACATTATTCTTTATCCCGGTCTGCGCCAAGCGGTAGAGAGCAATTTCCTGCATGAGCACCATAATCTCGTGGTTGGCATTGAGGTGCCAATCAAGATCCGCTACGCCCGCGCCCAGGCCCGCAACCGCCCCGGTGATGAGATTAGCTTCGAAACCTTTGTGGCCAATGAAGAGGCCGAGCGCGCTGGCAGTGCGCAGCAGATTGCCGCGGTAATGAGTAAGCTAGATGTTACCGTTTTGAACAACGGCACCCTTGAGCAACTAGGTACTGTGGCTAGGCGTATTGCCGCCGATTTTCCTAATAACCTCCAAAAAACCTACGACGCCAACTCATTCTAACCGCTTGTGTTTGAGGTAATCTCATCTGTAAGTTATACTGTAAGTAGTCATCCAGGCTGCTATCAAAGCAGTCTGGAGTAATCGTCTAAGCAAATCGTATGGATGACGCCTGAACTAGTCGGGTATCATCCCGACGTAGTTCGCGAAGTAAAGACGGTTGCTCCATCCCAAACCCACCTGCTGGACTTCGGGTCACGTATGTAACTCAAAACAGTCCAAACAGGAGGCGTAAGATGACGCAACTGATGATACGGCGGGCTTTGCCCGTTTTCATCGCTTCGATGTTGGTCTCCGTGCCCGCAACAGCGGGAGCAGTGACTAGCAGCAACTCGAACCACGGCTCGGATAACCTCACACTGGTTCTCCAGCCGCGAAGACCTATGCTGGCATCGCCGTTTGTTTCGGTATTCCGGGCGATGCAGCGACGTCACCCTACCGGCTCGCAGGAGTGTGTCTCTCGTAGCTGTAAGCGACGGGAGTGGATTAAGCACCATCCGCGGCCACCCTACCCCTCAGGGGAAGATGAAGCATCCTGGTACGCGCCAGGCGGTACCATGGCCTGTGGCGGCGAATATGCCGCGTCCGACATGGGGGTTGCCAATAAGACCCTTCCATGTGGCACGCAGCTCAACGTCTGCTACAAGTCGGCAGCATCCAGCCCTAGGCACTGTGTCAGGGTTGAAGTCATGGATCGCGGTCCCTATGTTGCCGGACGGGTCTTCGACCTCCAACAAGCCCCCAAGGAACGACTGGGATTCCCCGGTCTGGGCAAAATACATTGGGCTGTCACCTCATGGCCTAGTGACCACTCCAAACAATAGTCACGGAAGACAGTAGTTTTCTGCGATGTGCCCCGGGCAAGGATGCCCGGGGCTATGCGCTATCATTAAAGCCGTCTGCTCGCGCGCGGTCAAAAAGCGTTGAAATATTTTGACAATACTGCTATACTATGAGCATGCAAATCATTGATCTAGCCGCCCGACTTGAGCCATTAGGTCTTACCGACAAAGAGGCTCGTGTTTATGTAGCGGCCCTTTTTTTGGGACCTTCATCCGTCCAGCGGATTGCTACCCAAGCCGAGGTTAATCGTGCTACCGCTTACGTTATACTCGATCAGCTAGCGGAGTATGGACTGGTTAGCCAGTCGCAAGAGAAGAGCAAAACCGTCTACGTGGCGGAGCCTCCAGAAGCGCTGGGGACGCTATTCACGCGCCAGCAACACGAGATTGAACTGCGTAAGCAGGAGCTTAAGCGGCTGCTGCCAGATCTGCAAGCTTCTGGGCGCGGT
>DATKHK010000088.1:0-4437 GCA_035510255.1 Saccharimonadales bacterium (SeqCode)
TTGCCAATGAAGCTACGATTGCCAGTGCGGTTTCGATTGCTTATTCGGCGGCATCGTTGGTTAGTAAACGAACGGTTGGGGCCACCATGGCTACCGTATTGCCAGGAGCGGGCGCCGGTATATTCGCCGGTATGCGTGAGAACCTGCGATTTAAGCAAGAGCGTGCCCAGCATCTGCGCGAGCGGGCGGAGGGCACCACCTTTGAAGCCGGCGGCCGGCGCGAAAAAATGGAGCGGTCACGCTACGAGACCGTATCGGCCCAGAGCCTTACTGAAGCCTTAAAACTACCAGAGGGGCCACTTAATTCCGCGGCCGCCACCAGCTTGCTTGAAAGCCTAGCCACAGCCCGGGCTCGCAGTCAGGTATCCAACAGCAGCGAGGTCGACCTCATCTCCTTCAGCGCTGTCGATAAGGTTGATGCCGAGCGCCTAGGGCTTGATCTCGCCATCGCCACCGCTAAAGCCGGGTTACGCCAGTGGTACGAAGCTGCTGACCCCACCGCCCGGGCCTCTCTTGGAGCATCCCGTGACTTCGATCATCTTCTACGGGTTCAACGTGAAGCCGCCGCGATGGAGCTGCGGGGCGAAATCAAGACTAAAGACCGGATCTTTGCCAAGATGAAGGCTCGGGCGGTCGGCGCGGCTACCGCCAAGGGTGTTATTACCGGTCTCACCTTTGGCATTATGTTTCAGGAGGCCGGCGCGCTGGTTAACGCTAACCAGCAGGGCGAGATCGAGTCTCTGTTGGGCCATCATGACACCGTGCATGGCTCGCAAACCGTCCACCAAACCCTGCTGCGCGAGCTATTTGGCGGCAGCTCCAAGAGTAATGGTTCGGAAAGTGCAGCCCCCACCGGCAAGCCCTTTTATGAGGTGGTTGATGGCCACAATGTCGTTAAGCTGCCGCATGGGTTTATCCTGCGCCATCATGGTGCCGGCGGACACGAGGGCATGACCTTGCTGAATGCCGATAAGCAGCCGCTAGCTCGTGGTTTACACATGGATCACAACGGTTTTACACCGCATTCTGAGGAAATTCTGCAGAAGCTTGGCATCGCTAAAGACGAACATATTGCCACGGTGCACGAGGCCAGGCAGGTGCTGGCTAGCACCTCGGCTAAGGAGTATTTGGCGCATAGTCCGGAGGGCACCGTCCATGTTGAACGTACTCTTTGGTACGACAATGACACGCCGAATGTCTTTGATAAGAATGAGCTAAAGCTGTGGTGGGGTGGTCATGATAATAATGGACTGACGCGCGGTAGCTATGAGTTCAATGTTGCCCAGATGACACCTGACGGGTCCTACCACACGCCGTTTTCGGCCAATGCCCAGGAGCTGATGCGCGAAGGCCGTTTGCGCATTCTGCTTTCCGCCAATCAGGAAACCCAGTCACATCCGTTTAGTGTGCCCATAGACGCCCAGGGCAATGCCCATATTGCCCGCGATAGCGTTGCCGGCCACTCCCTGTTTAGTAATCGCGCCGGCCATGCTACGTTCCGCGGCCGCTACGCCGAGGTAGCCCAGGTGGTTGGCCACGCTGATGGCCGGGAGCAGGTGCGGGTTTTGGCCACCTATGAAGGCAATGGCGTGGAGACGATCCGGCACATGGTTACGCGCGAGGTGCCGGTGCATCCGCTGGTGACTGAATTACAGATGCCGGTTGAGCATATTGGCACGCCGGTTGATGCCCCGCCGATCATCCCGATAAACTGGCGGCGTGAGATGGAGCCGCCAATGACTCCTCCAGAAGTCGTTAAAATGTACTACGCCTATAGCCGGCCGATGGATGAGGCTGAGCTGGAACATTATAGCGAACGCAGTTCAGAGAGCTTAAAAGCCAACCCCAACGCCGACCTAGACCAATACGCCGAAATCTCGGGTTACCTGGGTCGCCAGTCCCGTCAGGATTTGGAGTTTTCAGAGCGCTTGGCCAGTCAAATTACCGAGCCCATGAGCGCCGACTGCAGGGCGGCGATCATTATTCCGGTAGCCGGTCACCAAGAAAGCGCTAATATCTATCGCACCCTTGAATCCTATACTGGGCAAACGGCCAACCGGAACTTATTCGAAATTATTACCTTTGTGAACCGGCCATCCAAGGACCGTAATGGCGCGCCGGTACCCGACGACGGTACCCGGGCTGAGATAGACCGGTTTAAGCGTGACCATCCCGAGATGCCGGTACGGGTCATGGAGGCCGAGATGCCGGGTGATAATCCGCAAATCGGCCAAATTCGTAAGTACGCCAATGATGCCACCCTAATCAGGCATCACGCACGGGGTCGGAGCGCCGATGACTTAATTATGATCAGCAATGACGCCGATTCGGTGGGTATTGTACCAGAATATATTCAAAGCTTTATCGATAAGTTTGATGCCGACCCCAAGATGGATTCTCTGCTTGGCCAGGTCGATTGGGATCCGAACGCCTATCTCAGAAATCCTTTGCTGCAAGTGTCTACCCGCTTTTTTCAGTATGTTGAAGCTACCGACCGCCAACTCAGAGGCAATGTCGGTTCATCGGGTGCTAACTTTGCCTTCCGATCAAGTATTTATGCCGGGGTAGGTGGATATGAAAACCTTGAGGGTGCCGGTGAGGACGTAGTCTTTGGTCGGTCTATTCGGGCTGCGCGGGCCGGTGCTGACGACGGCCGCACGCCGATCGGGTTTGCTGGCACCAAGACCTCGCGGGTGTACACCTCGGCTCGGCGGGCATTAGTGGCTCTGCGCGACGGCCTCTCTCCGTATGAGCAGTGGAATGGTGTATTTGGGGCCTTCGACGACGAGGTGCGTAAGTTGGATGTGGGCAAGGAAGATAATCCGGTCGATTTTGACGACCCGACTGAGGCTGAAACCTTTCGCCAAAACCTCGAAACCATTCTCAATCGTAGTGTTGGGCAGATGACGCAGTGGATGGGTGTACGTCCAGTTACTACTGGGAACTCAGGCAATCGAAATAGCCCCATAGATAGGTCATTACGCTACTTAGGAATTGATTACGATTGGGCAGATGACACACACATTCGAATTAAAAGCATCGATGGCTTAATTAAGGGCTTAAAAACCTACGAAGAGGATGGATATAGCCTCTACCAGAGTCGCACCCAAACCTCATAAATAATCTTCTTATGCTTGTATTTTAGGCTGAAATAAGGCAATATTTGCTCAACCTGCAATCCAATCTCCGAAACGGAGGGTGCAATGAGTAAAGTTCGAAAGATGGGAAGGAAGCTGGTTGTTCCTGTCGATAAGACTCTCGATTACTTCGATCTGACCGATCTGGAGGGCCTGGCTCTCGCAGTTGGGTTCGTCGGCTTTGTTGTGCTAGTCCTGGTGTCGGCGACACTCGGAGTTGCCCTGCTGCTGCTGGCGGTGGTTCTGGCGGTAATCGCCGGAATTCACTTCCTGGGAGGAGGAAAGAGTCAGAACCGGGAGCCGGTCACACTGATCCAAATCCCGGCTGAGCCAAGCGCCATTGAAGGCGACACGACTACCTGGGCGGCGGCGGTGATCCAGGCGAGTGATGTTGGCAGGACGCCGATCAGGCTCGCTCAGGTCGTCGAGTGGGACGACAACAGCACCGAGGAGCTCAACTTCCGGGTGCTTGCCGGCCCCCAACCGGGAGTGCTGGCAGTTATCGGTGCACGTGCCGCTCGGCTGGTAAAGATGACTCGTCAGGGAGATCCTGAATTCCAGGAAGTTCTGCTCTAGGTGGCATAACCACCACCCGACCCGATTGACGGTTGATTCCGCCCATCGGGTCGGGGTTAACCGCTATTATCAAATCAGCCGGAATTTACAGCCGCGCGAACCCCTCGGTTTGCAGCTTGAACAGCTTGGCGTAGAGGCCGCCTTCTAGCTCGGCCAGATCTTCGTGGCGGCCGCGCTCAATGATCTTGCCGCCGCGCAGTACCAAGATCTGATCGGCCCGCATGACGGTGGAAAGCCGGTGGGCGATAATCACCGCCGTCCGCCCGGCCATCAGCCGCTGCAAACCAGCCTGCACATGCCGCTCGCTTTCGCTATCCAGGGCGCTGGTGGCCTCATCCAAAATAATGAGATCTGGCTGTTTTAAAATGGCCCGGGCAATCGCGATCCGCTGCTTCTCACCCCCGGAAAGCTTAACCCCGCGCTCACCAACTAGGGTCTGGTACTTTTCGGGCAGCTTATCGATGAAGACGTTGGCGTGGGCTTGGGTGGCGGCAGCTTTCACCTCGGCTGCGGTGGCTGCCTCGTTAGCCAGCTGCAAATTGACCTCGACACTTTCATTAAACAAGGCGACATCCTGCATCACCATGCCAATGTGGCGGCGCACCGACTCGGCGGTAAAGCGCTGGATCGGCTGGCCGTTAATTAAAACCTCACCCGTCGTTGGTTCATAAAACCGCAGCATCAGCTTGGTGATGGTGGTTTTACCGGTACCGCTAGGCCCAAC
>DATKHK010000089.1:0-5792 GCA_035510255.1 Saccharimonadales bacterium (SeqCode)
TTTCCGGACGGGCCGGAGGTCTTGGCGAAGGCCGGCATTACAGCGATTTTTGCGACCAGCGGCTCAATTAAAGACGGCGAGGTCCAGGAGGTCTGCCGAAAGCGTGGCGTCATCCTAGCCCAGCTGCCAGATTCAGCCGCCCGTGGCTTCTTCGGCCACTAGTCTATTTCTTGATATTCAGCGGGTGCCCGCCGAACTTATTGCGCATGGCGGCCAGCAATTTAGTAGCGTAGCTGGTCTGGCCCTGCTCCGACTTCAAGCGCACTTCCAGCGCGGCCTGGATAGTCGGTAGTTCAATGCCTTTTTCTTTGGCGATCTCGAGCGTCCAGCGGGTTTCACCGGATTCAGCCACCACGCCTTCAATACCCTCAAGCCCCGGATTCTCGGCCAGCGCTTCGGCCGTCAGCCCGTTTAAGAGTGAACTAATAATGCTGCCGTGCTGCCACAAGCCGCCGATTTTGGCCAGGTCGAGACCGGCGATCGGCCCCTCTTTCAGCATATGATAACCCTCGGCGTAACTTTCCATCAGGCCGTACTCGATGGCGTTGTGGACCATTTTGACGTAGTGCCCGGCCCCGGCCGGCCCCACACGCTGCCAGCCATCCGGCGGTGCCAAAGCCGTAAACAGGGGAGTTAGCGTGGCAATTTCGGCGTCTGGGCCACCAACCATTAAGGAGTAGCCGTGACCGCTGCCCAAAACCCCGCCACTGGTGCCGACATCTACCAATGTAATCTGATGCTCAGCCGCCGCTTTGCCGCGCTGCAAGGTCTCACGAAAGTCGGAGTTGCCGCCGTCAACCACAATGCTAGCGGGCTTGAGCAGCGGGTATAGCTCGGCGAGCTGTGCTTCCACCAACCCGGCCGGAATCATCAACCAAATGATCGCTGGATTAAGACCATCCACCAGGGCGGCCAAACTATCGGCGGCGCTAGCCCCAGCCGCCACCGCCCGCTGCGCGGCGTCGGCTTGCGGGTCGAACACCACTACCTCGTGGCCGCCAGCGATCAGCCGCTCCACCATCGGCAGGCCCATCTTGCCGAGTCCCATAAATCCCAGTTTCATCGTAGTTCCTCCAAAAATATTGGCTATGCTGCCTCTAGTATACCAAGGTGACTTTTAGATGCCGCTTTGCTACAATGGGCAGTTATGAAAGCCGAAGTCACCAAGCGCACCGATACCCACGTCTCCTTTCGCATTAGTGCCAATGAAGCGGAGCTGGCGCATGCCGTGGAGCACGCCTATGCCAAATACCGACCCCAGGTGAAGGTGGCTGGCTTCCGCCCCGGTAAGGCGCCGGATAACATTGTGGCCCGCGAGATTGGTGACCAAACAATCCAGGGTGAGGTGCTGGAACACGCTTTAAGCCACGCCTACTCCGGCGCGATTTTGCAGGAGAAGCTGGCGGTCATCGCCCAGCCAGACGTGCAGGTCAAAAAATTCGTACCCTACACTGAGCTGGAGTTTGAGGCCACGGTAGAGGTGGTGCCGCCGGTGAAGCTGCCGGATTATAAGAAGATCAAAAAGGCCGCTAAGCCGGTGACGGTTACCGAAAAGCAGGTGGATGAGATGGTCGAGGACCTGCGTCGGCGGGTGGCCAAGCGAGTGCCGGCGGTGCGCGCTGCCGAAATGGGCGACGAACTCAAGTTTGATTTTGAGGGCAAAAAGGACGGCAAGCCGGTACCGGGCGCGGCTGGCCAGAACCAGACCCTTAAGCTGGGCAGTGGCAGCTTTATCCCCGGTTTTGAGGAAGAGCTGGTGGGGTTAAAGGTGGGCGAGGGTAAAACCTTCACTATCACCTTTCCCAAGGATTATCATGAGAAAAGTTTAGCCGCCCAGCTGGTGGAGTTCAGCGTGAAGGTGCATGAGGTTACCGCTCTGGAGCTACCCAAGGTTGATGATAAATTCGCGGCCGAGGTCGGCCCATTTAAAACGGTGGCGGCGCTACGGGCCGACATCAAGGACCAGTTGAAGGTTGAGGCCGAAGAGGCCGCCAAACGCAC
Organism: Saccharimonadales bacterium (SeqCode); assembly: GCA_035510255.1. GTDB lineage: Bacteria > Patescibacteriota > Saccharimonadia > UBA4664 > SCTI01 > JASLFZ01. The sequence goes on from DATKHK010000089.1 coordinate 2,002, forward strand.
CTACGAGAGCGAACTACTCGACGAGATCGTTGGTAAGAGCAGCTTGAAGGTACCGGAGCGCCTGACTACCCAGCAGGTTGAACGGATGAAGGCGGAGATGACGCAGCGGCTGGCTGGCAGTGGCCTAAACATGGAGCAATATTTACAAGCGCAGAACCAGACGCAGGAACAGCTTGAAAAGGAGCTGCGGCCGGAAGCTGAAAAACGGGTCAAGCTGGCAATGGTGCTGAGCGAGGTGGCCAGGACCGAGCAGTTGACCGTCGGCGAAGACGAGGTTGAGGCCGAGGTGGAGAAGATGCGCGCGCAGTATACCGATCCGGTGATGCAAAAGGAGCTGGCCGGTGATCGGGTTAAAGAGGATGTCTACAATCATCTGATGGCTGGTAAGGTCATTGGCATCCTGATGGACTACGCTAAAAACTAAGTTAGCAGTCTAGACAGGCGAGTGCCAATTGGCGTATACTATGGGTATCAGCAAGGAAATTGTATGAGTGCCGATAACCCCACGAAAAATCAAGTTCTTATCCCGACCGTTCTCGAAAAGACTGCCTATGGTGAGCGGGCCTACGATATTTATTCACGCCTGCTTAAGGAGCGCATCTTATTTATCGGCACACCGATTGACGACAATGTGGCTAACCTAACCATCGCCCAGCTGCTGTTTTTGCAGAGCGAGGATCCCAAAAAAGACATCCAGATGTACATTAACTCGCCGGGTGGTAGCGTTAGCGCCGGGCTAGCCATTTATGACACCATGCAGCATGTTAAGCCCGACATCTCGACCATTGTGATGGGTCTGGCGGCTTCGTTTGGCGCGGTGCTCAGCACGGCCGGCACCAAGGGCAAGCGCTTCGCCCTCCCGAACGCCCAGCTGATGATCCACCAGCCCTGGAGCGAAGGCGTTGGCGGGCAGGCCAGCGATATTGATATCCGGGCCCGCGAGATTTTAAAGACTCGTGAGCGACTGAACCAGATCCTAGCCAACCACACCGGCCAGAGTGTTGAGCAGATCGCCAAGGATACCGACCGCGATCGCTACCTGACAGCCAAAGAGGCCAAAGCCTACGGCCTGTCGACGACATTATTTCGTAATCAGTAATGAAAAACCCGCCTGATGCAGGCGGGTAGGGTGCGGCTGGCCGAAGCCAGCCGCCCCATTTACGCTGGCCCTGGTAGCGTGTCCCGGCTCATCTAGTCCCTCAATGGAGAATGGGGGTCGGTAGCGGACGAGCGACGGCTTCAACCGATGAGGATCACAGCTCACAACCGACGCGCAGCCAGCTAATCTTTATAGGCCAATAGCTATAAATAGATTGGCTGGTGTTTGTCTGGCGAGCTGCTGGCACGAACCCGCGCGATCTTTCGAGCGCTGGGTGCTCCTCAGGGTGTGCCAAACTTTAGGCTGAGCTTATCTGTGATTCTTCGCGTGCCCAGCGACGCAACCAGGAGCGAACGCCCTCGAAGGTTAGCTCATCCAAGCCGTCGCAAGGGCTGCTGTTTTCCTGTTCAAACCGTTTGAGGGCGGTTTCGGGCTTTTGGTTACTGGCAATGAGCCAGCTAGCAGCCTCAAACTCCCGGGTCTCACGCTTGTTGCTTGGATGACCATGAGCCGCCTCATAGGCGGCCACCGCCTCGCTGGCCGTGTGCCGGGCGAAACCTGTCCGGTACAGCAATTGCTGGATTATTTGGCGGAACATATCTTCCCCAGTCTTGATCGGAGGACTAGCTAATAACGCTCAGCCTAAATAGTGGAACTATCTCAAACCTTTGTCAACGACCCTAGTTCTATAATGCCGCTAAATATTATACCCGGCCCCAGAGTTGATGACTCCAGGACCGGGCTAGGGGGTGTGTAGGCAATCGTGCTCGGGTCGGCGATGCCGCCTGAACTCCCGCAACGAGTTGCGGATTGGCTTGATGTGGACCGCCACAATTATCAGGACTCCGACGCCAGCAGCGATCGGGTCGAGATAGGTGTTGCCTTGCGACAGGGCGATTATGAGGTAGGCAACCATTGCCAACCCCGCCACCGCCGAATCGCCGGCCAGATGTGCAACCGCCGTGACCAGATTGGCGTCATCGTGACTGTGCCCGGCGTGGAGCCTTAGTGCGAACCAGCCATTGGTGGTCAAGCTGGCCAGCTCCAATCCGAAAGCCAGCCACACGCCATCGGTTGTGTGGTAGCCGTGAACCAGCGTCAGGAGGGCAATTGCGCCTACCACCGATAGGATGGCGCTGAAAGCCGGTGCCAGCGGCAGGATCCAGCAGGTCCAAACTCGCCCGAGGGACTTACCCTCCAAACGGCGGGCGGTGCGGTTGATGCCGAGAATCGATATCTCGCTGAGATTATGTAGCCCATCAACGGCCAGGGCGATGCGTACACTGAGGAACGCGATGGTTAGCTGAAGCGCACCAAGTAGCCCAAAGGCTACCATGGCCCACCACAGCGTTTGGTCTGAGCTGTCGCCATGTCGATGGCTAAGCTCGTGGCTGTGCCCATCGGACATGCGATATCACCTCTTTAGGTGTCGAAGGAACGTTGTTGCCTAACCTGTTGTTTATACTATTAATAAGAGCTGTCCGCAATCCATTGGCCGGTGCCGCCTGTCTGGCGATGGGTTTTTATGAAAAACTTGCTAAAACCCGTTGACACTCCTAACGTTAACCGGCATAATAGAGTCTAAGAGGAAGCTTAAATCAAAGTAGGAAGTTCCTGCCTACTTTTTTTGCGTGTAAGGCTTCTGTGCCTATTAGTCGCCCAGGCGCACAAGTCTTAGAAGCATTGCCGGAGATCCGCACCGATTTAGATACCACCTCTTGATTATTCGGGTATGCCCATGTCGTGACTACCCGTTCGCGCGCTATATAAATAATCAAGAAGGAGATATTCTTGGCCACTTCGACCACCCGCCGTTATTTCGATCAACCTAATGAAGTCTTAACCCTGCCGAACCTGATTCGCAACCAGATCTATTCATATGAATGGTTTATGAGCGAAGGGCTAAAGGAGCTGTTTGCGACCGTCAATCCAATTGAGGATTTTACCGGTAAGAGCCTCGCCTTATATTTCCGGGATTTCCACTTTGAGGAGCCCAAGTTTGACGAAGCCACCGCCAAAGCCAAGAACGCGACCTACGAGGTGCCGCTGAAGGCCAAGGTGGAGCTGGTCAACAAAGAGACCGGCGAGGTCAAAACCCAAGAAATTTTTCTCGGCGACTACCCGTGGATGACCAATCGCGGCACTTTTATTATTAATGGTGTCGAGCGGGTGGTGGTTAGTCAGCTGGTGCGTTCGCCCGGCGTCTTTTTTACCGCCGAAAATACCGGCGACCGGCTGCTGTTTGGCGCCAAGGTAATTCCGGATCGTGGCGCTTGGCTGGAGTTTGATACCACGGCGGCCGGCGTCATCAGTGTGAAGATTGACCGCAAGCGCAAGCTGCCGGTCACGACTTTGCTGCGGGCCTTTGGCTACGCCGAAAATGCCGAGATCAAGAGCCTGTTTAAGGATGTTGATACCGGCGAGCTCAAGTTTATTGACGAGACACTCGATAAGGATCCGACCACCCAAATGAGCGACGCGCTGATGGAAGTCTACCGCCGTATCCGTCCGGGCGACCTGGCGACGGTAGAGAACTCACGCAGCCTGATTGAGGGCATGTTCTTTGACCACAAGCGCTACGACTTTTCCAAGGTCGGCCGCTACAAGCTGAATAAGCGCCTCAACCTGGATGTTGCCAATAAGGTGGAAAACCGCATTTTCCGCCGCGAGGATTTGGTAGCCATCATTAAAG
>DATKHK010000090.1:0-5900 GCA_035510255.1 Saccharimonadales bacterium (SeqCode)
TCCGGCGGTAAAAAAGTAGCTTTTGTCGGCTGGCCACAGCTTGAGGTAACCCTCAGAATAATCACCGTAACGGGTCAACAGAAAGTGGATAGCGTCCCGCTCCATTGGCAGAATGCGCAGGTTATAAGAAAGCGGCCGAAACAGGCTATACAACCCAAAACCCACCCCTACCACCCCAATGAAGTCCAGCGAGTCTAAAAAGCCGCGGGCGTAGCGGGTGTGCGGCACCAGGTCGCTGTTGCCAATTAGGGTGTACTCTTGCAGGGTGCGCCCGACCGCTTCCGGCAGCGAGATCTCGCGGCCAAAATCACGCTGATCCAGTAGGTAAAAGCCGACCACCCCATAGCCAATCGCCAGTAGCAAGCTGAGCACCAGTAGTAGAATACCGCGTCGCAGGCTGCTAATTTCGCTGCGGGCGGTAAACTGGGCACGCGATAGCACCAAGCACAGCACGTTGATGGCCGCTAGCAGCGTCACCAGAGGGAGGCCCCGCGTTACCGCCGAGCTAACTGCGAGATATAACGAGATCAGCAGCGCCATCCACCAGGCCGCCAGCCGCCGTTCAGCCAGCTGGTAAGAAATGTAGATTAAGGCAAACCCCAAGAAAGTACTTAAGGCGCGGTGAATCAGGAGAGGGTGGAACTGATAGGTTAACGTGCTTAGGCGCAATGGCAGCCGGTCAACCACCGGGGTAAACAACGCACCAAGCCCGCTAGCGAGAGTGGTAAGAGTAACCGCCGTCACGCCGGCGCGCTGGAGTTGGGCTTTTGGGCTCATATGATTGCTGGTATTGTACCTCGAAACGCTGCCCTTGGGCAGCGCTATATGGGTTCTGGGTGCGTGCGGTTGTATAATAATACCTATGATCCTATCTACTTCACTCACTCGTCTTAATAGTCGGCTTTCATTTGGTCAAATCCTATTGGGAGCCTATATCGCGACGGTGATTGTGGTGGCGGCCATCCGCGACACGGTCGGGACACCGTTAATTACTGATCTAGCCTCAACACCCTCGGCGCTGGCCCACGGCGCCTGGTGGCAGCTGTTTACTAGCGGCTTGGTGGTCGATGGTCCACTACTGCCACAGGTGTTGGCGGTAGCCGTGCTGGGTGCGCTCAGCATTTACTTCCGCGGTTCATTATTGTTTTGGCTGACGGCGCTCATCGGGCACATTTTCGGTACTATTATTACCTACGTTGGGGTGGGAGTGGCCTGGCTGATCCATCCGGCCTGGGTGTCCGGTCTGTTGCGGCAAGAGGATTATGGCATTTCCTTGATCTGGTGCGCCGCCTTGGGTATGGTGACGGCAGCGGCCTGGCTGGGGCCTGATAGCACCCGCCACCATTTTTATAAGCCTCTGGTCGCCTTTGGGTCGGTAGCGGTGATGGTGGTAGTGACCTGGCTTTCCGTTGGGCTGGCCCGCTACGAGCATCTATCGGCCTTTCTAATCGCCTTCTTGATTGTTAGCCTAACCCCGCAACATCGGCATATTAGTAAGCATTTGCACCGGCGGCGGGCGCGGGTGCCCGCAAGGACAGGGCGATGAAGCCTTCCCAGGTCGATTACGAGCGGGCGTTAGCACCGTTAGCGGCCGGCCAGTTGGTGGTAATACCGACCGACACCATCTACGGAGTTGTCTGTAGCGCCCGGCTGCCGGAAGCGGTTGAGCGGTTATACGCGGCGCGCCAGCGCGGCCCCGAGGCCCCCTGCATTATTCTAATTGGCAGCAGCGGGCAGCTCGCCAGCTTTGGCATTGAAGTATCGGCGGCGATGCAGGCCCAGCTGGATATCTACTGGCCTGGTCCCACCAGCATTGTGCTCCCTAGCGCTGACCCCAAATGGAAATACCTGCGGCGCGGCCAGTACACCCTAGCGTTTCGTCTGCCCAACTATCCGGCCTTGCGTAGCCTGCTACTGGCGGCTGGTCCGTTGCTGGCGCCCAGCGCCAACCCCGCCGGCCAGCCGCCGGCTACCACTATTGACCAGGCGCGCCGCTACTTTGGTGGGGCGGTTGATACCTATATTGACGGCGGTACCCTTGATAATTCCCCCTCTCAGTTAATCGCGCTCGACCCGGCCGGTCACACTATCACCTTGCGGCCATAATCTACGTGCCGAGATGAGTCGCTAAAAAGGAGGTAGATTGGCTGATCATGAGCCTAAAATCCGCCTCCTTGCTAAACCGATGGTCGACACCCGGGATAACCTGTAGCTCGGTCTCCCCTCCCAGCTTTTTGGCCAGCTTGCGGCTCTGCTCAACCGGGACGGAGCGGTCGGCGTCGCCATGGATGATCAGCACCGGACAGGTAATGCGCTCCGCGGCGGCGTAGGTGTCGTATGAGGTGATGTCTTCATAAAAACTGTAGGGCACGGTAATTGGGGGTTCGGTCCCCTCCAGCTGGTGGTAGCCGCGGCGCTGCCACTCCGCTATGCTGTGGTGGTCTATCTGCAGCGTCCGGGCCTCACCCCAATCGGTGGCCGGCGCCTTCAGCGCCAAGCATTTGATGCGGTTGGGGTGCTTGGCGGCTTGCAACGTTACCACTACTCCGCCATAGCTGCTACCCATCAGACCAATCTGGTCCTGATCAATCTCGGCACTGTTGTCAGCCCAATCTATGACCGCTGCCAGGTCGCGCAATCCGGTGGTAATGTTTACATCCTCAATGTTGCCCTGGCTCTCGCCATGCCCCCGGAAATCAAACCGCAGGGTGGCGATTCCTTTGGCTATCAAGCCCGCCGTAACCGCCAGATTAGTTTGGCTGTTTTTTTGACTGTTGTAGCCATGGGCTTGGACAACCAGCGGAAAAGGCGCCTTTCCATCAGGTGTCTCCAGGATGGCAGCTAGCTGTAGGTTGTCTGTAGTGCATAGCTTGAGCGGTGCGAGAGGCATGAGCTTAGTATACCAACCCCTTGGCTGCGCTATAATGGAGGCAGACTATCAGATAACAGACAAGGAAGCTTTTTATGGGCGAAATGATTACCCTTAAGACCTCACCGGAGACATCGGCTTATTTGGCTAAGCCCGGTAAGGGTGCGGCGCGCGGCGCGGTAATTGTGATTCATGAGGTATGGGGGCTGGATGAACACATTAAATCGGTAGCCGATCGCGTGGCGGCTGCGGGCTATCTGGCTCTGGCGCCGGCTCTAATCAGCCATGACGATATCGATAAGGCTTCCTTTGGTGAGATCCAGCAAGCTCTGTTCGACCCTGAACGCCGCAATACCATACAGCCGCAGCTGCGCAAGCTAATGGCGCCGATGCAGGCTCCGGAGTTTGGTACTCAAACCATTGCCCGCGTCCGGGCCTGTTTCGATTATCTGTATGATCTGCCGGAATCGCAGCAAAAGGTGGCGGTGATGGGCTTTTGTTTTGGCGGTAGTTATAGCTTTACCCTGGCTACGGTTGAGCCACGCCTGGTCGCCGCTATCCCTTTCTATGGCCATGCCGACCACCCGCCGGAGGAGTTGGCGGCCATCGCCTGCCCGGTGCGGGCCTTTTACGGGGAGAAAGATGAGCGGTTAATGAACTCACTCCCCGAGCTTAAGCAGCGTATGCAGGCGGCCAAGGTTGATTTTGAGGCTAAGGTTTACCCAGACTGCGGCCATGCGTTCTTTAATGATTCCAACCGCTTTGCCTATAACCAGGAGGCGGCTACCGACGCTTGGCAGCGGGTACTCGAATTGCTTCGCCAAACCACTTAAAGCGCTATAATACTTAAGCATATGGCTGCCGACATTATCATCGCACCGCCGCGCTTGCGCGATATTCCGGCGCTCCACCGGCTGTTCCGCCGTGCCTTATTGGTGGATTTTCAATACTTTCCGTTGGGCTATGTGGATGAAATTAGCCATCAAAACAACCTATGGCGGCTGGCGGCGGCCCGCTTTCGGCGGGGCCGCATTATGGTGGTAGCTAAGCGCGGGGATCAGCTAATCGGCTATGCTCTTGGCAGTCTGACGCCGGAGGGCGGCGGCGAGCTGTACTGGCTGTATGTTGAGCGTGGCGAACGGCAGCACCGGATAGGTAGCCAACTACTTCACACCGCTGTTCGGCTGATGTGTAGCCGTGGCGCTACCCTGGTAACCCTGGTAACCTATGACTTAAAGGACTATTACCTGCACCAAGGATTTAGCTACCGAGGCAAGCAGCATATTCATGGCGTTGACCTCGATGTAATGGAGTATCGCTTAGATGGCCAAGACAAAGGGTAGGAAGCGCAAGACCAGTTCCGCCCCACCGCGGACCTATCTCAAGCGGTTGGTGCTTGGGGTGTTGTTGTTGGCGCTGCTAGGTCTAGCTAGCCAGGAAGCCTATAGCTCCTGGAAGGTGCAGCATACACCGCCGGCTCCAGCTCCAAAGCCGGCTGCTCACCACACCACAGCCTTCAAGCCGCCCGATGGCGAGGGTATGGTGACCAGCGTCGAGCAAGTTACCCAATATTCGCCAACCCAGGTACTGGCTTTAGCCAAGCAAAACTACGGCACCGAAATTACCGTCCCGACCTACGCGGTCACTCAGGTATTATTCACCTACACCAGTCTTGGCCCCGACAACCGGTTGGTTACCGTTACCGCTCGGGCCTACTTACCCCAGACCACCCACGCCCCAATCCTGGCCATGGCGCCGGGCACGACGGGGCTTGGTAACCAATGCGCGGCGAGCCTTGAGCAGCCGGCGGTACGGAACTGGGCTAACTATGAATCGCACATGATGGCCTATGCCAACCAGGGGTATGCCGGCGTCATCACCAACTACCAAGTTTTGGGTAACCCGCCGTCGATCCAGCCATACATGGTGGGTGTGTTGGAGGGTCGGGCGGTGTTAGATAGTGTCCGGGCGCTGGAGCAGCTGCCCCAGGCCAAGGGTATCCTGGATACCGGCCATATCTTCGCGGCCGGTTACTCGCAAGGCGGGCACGCTGCCTACTGGGCTGATACCATCAATGCCTCCTACGCGCCCGATATTCATCTCTCCGGCATTATTGGCTGGGGGCCGGTCATGGATGTCACTGAAAGCCTAGCCGACATTACCCGCGGCTCCACGCTTGATTGGTTTGGCCCCGACGTGATGGTTAGCTACGCCGCCTACTATGGCACTTCCTATCCAGTGAATAATATTCTCTTACCCAAATGGCAGGCAAGCCTGGGGACGGACGTGTTGAGCCACTGTATTGATAGCGACATCGCTTTTTGGGGAACCAAGCCGGAGAATGTCTATACCCCCCAGTTCATAGCCGCGCTTAAGACCGGTAGCTTGCCGGCTGCTCAGTTTGGCGACCTAGGTGCTCAGATGGCGGCTAATCAGACCGGCAATGAGCACACCACCACACCTAAACTGATCAATCAGGGCCAGCTCGACAACGTTGTGCTGCCGGCCCAGCAGGAAGCGGCTATTAAGCGGGTTTGCGCGAACAGTATCGGTCCGGCGCAGCTCAAACTGTATCCCAAGTCGACCCATTACACGGTTATGCATGATAGTTTTCGGGATACGCTAGCCTGGATGAGCCAGATTACGCACCACACCGGCACCCCGCCCACCTCTTGTAGTTAGCCTTAGCTGATACTGGTATGATGATGGATATATGGCGCGCCAGAAGTTATCCGAATACCGGGCGAAACAGCTCCTATCCCAGGCGCTGGGTGTATCGTATGGTGGACTAAGCATTGATACCGGCCAGCCGGGCTGGGAGGCTGAGCTTGGCCAGTTAGCCGAGGGTGGTCGCTATGTTGTTAAGGTTGATCAGGGCGTTAAGCGGCGCGGTCAGCAAGGTTTGCTGTATGTTGACCGTTCGGCGGCCCAGGTGCCGGACGATATTCGGGCATTAGCCGCCAAGCGATTTCGATTTTTTCTGATTGAGCCGCTGGTGGCGCATGCGCCGGAAGCCGAACGGTATCTGGCG
>DATKHK010000091.1:0-2082 GCA_035510255.1 Saccharimonadales bacterium (SeqCode)
GTAGATGGTTTTGACGATCTTTTTGCCGGTGAGGTGCGGCGCCACTTTTTTATCCTCCTGCGCCATCTTAACAACCGAAGCCTCCGTTGCATCGGTAGCCGCCTCAAACTGGCCACGGAGCTTGCCATTGACCTGGACCACAATCGTAACCAACTTATCGTGAACCAATTTCGGGTCAAATTCGGGCCAGGTTGAGACATGCACGCTTCCTTCACCGCCCAGCTGCTGCCACAGCTCTTCGGCGATGTGCGGCGCAAACGGCGCCAACATTTGGACGAGTAGTTGGAGATTTTCGCCCCAGACTTTGGAACCTAGCGGCAGCGTGGTCTTGAGTAGATATAGTTCATTGACGCACTCCATCATGGCCGCGATCGCCGTATTAAAGCCAAACTCCTCCAGGTCGACGCTGACCTTTTTCAGCGCCTTATGGATGGCACTGGCTAGGGCTAGCTCTGAGTCTTGTTCGGCAATAGCTGGCGGATTTTTAGCCGCCGCTACCTGCTCCTGCACCAACGACCACACTCGGTTCAAAAAGCGCTTGGTGCCGTTAATGCCGTTGGGATTCCAGGGAGTGGTTTGATCGTAGGGCGCCAAAAAGGCGATAGCCAAGCGTAGCGCGTCGGCACCATAACCGGCCTCAATTAGCTCGGTCGGGTTGGTCACATTACCTTTGGACTTACTCATCTTGGTGTTGTCGGCCGCTAGAATAATCCCCTGTCCGCGCCGGGCTTGGTATGGCTCCGGCGTCGGCACCAAGCCCTGGTCGTACAAAAACTGGTGCCAAAACCGCGAATACAGCAAGTGGAGGGTGGTATGCTCCATGCCGCCCAGGTACATATCGACAGCGCCCCAGTAGTCCAGCTTGTTGCGGGCGGCAAACTCCTTGTCATTGTGCGCATCATAATAACGCAGGTAGTACCAGCTGGAGCCGGCCCAGTTAGGCATGGTGTCGGTTTCGCGCTTAGCCGGTTCACCGCAGACCGGGCAGGTCGTATTGACCCAATCGGTAATTGCCGCCAATGGGCTTTCGCCGGTGTCGGTCGGCTCATAGTTCTCGACTTCCGGCAGCTCGACCGGCAGCTGATCGTCGGGCACCGCTACCACCCCGTGCTCCGGGCAGTGGATAATCGGGATCGGTTCGCCCCAGTAGTGCTGCCGACTAAACACCCAATCGCGCAAGCGGTAGTTAACCTTCTCTCTGGCCGCACCTTTTTGGCTTAGCCAAGCAATAATCTTATCGCGGGCCACCTCGCTGCGCTGGCCGCTAAACTCCCCTGAATCGATTAAGACACCTTCGCGGGTGTAGGGATATTCCTTGGCCTTGACCTTGGCCGCCTCTTGCTCATTTTCTGGCAGCACCGTTACCCGCGCCGGAATGTCGTATCTGGTTAGAAACTCAAAGTCGCGCTCATCGTGGATGTCGCCGAAGATTGCACCGGTACCATAGCCAGCCAGCACGAAATCGCCGATCCAAATGGGAATCCGCTCATCATTAGCCGGATTAATGGCGTAGGCGCCGGTGAATACTCCGGTTTTCTCCTTGTCATCTTCGGCCTGGCGCTCCAAGTCGGTTTTGCTCTGTGATTGCTCCACATAGGCGTCCACCGCAGCCCGCTGCGGTTTGGTGGTAATCTTTGCCACCAATGGATGCTCCGGTGCCAACACCATGAAAGCCGCGCTAAAAATCGTATCGGCCCGGGTGGTGAATACAGTGATTTTAGTGCTGTGCTCGGCCACCACAAAATCAATTTCCGCTCCGACGCTCCGCCCAATCCAGTTAATCTGCTGGTCGGCGATGCGGCTGGGATAATCGACGTCTGCCAAGCCGTCAATCAAACGGTCAGCATATTTGGTGATTTTGAACAGCCATTGCTTCAGTAAGCGCTTTTCTACTAGCGTGCCGCAGCGCTCATGGCGGCCGTTAACCACCTCTTCGTTGGCCAAGCCGGTCTTACATTTCGGACACCAGTTAATCGCCACCTCATCCCGATAGGCCAGACCGGCCTTAAAGAACTGCAGGAATAGCCACTGCGTCCATCTGTAATACCGCGGATCGCTGGTACGGAAGCTGCGGTCCCAATC
>DATKHK010000092.1:0-2359 GCA_035510255.1 Saccharimonadales bacterium (SeqCode)
CTTTCCATACCATCGCCGATGACCTTAAAAATGCCGGTGCGACGTGGGTCGACGAAGCGGCAGTGCGCGACGGCAACTGGGTCAGCAGCCGCCAGCCGAATGACATTCCCACCTTTAACACGGCCATGATCAACCTATTTAAAGAGCTGGCCGTTGATCGCCACCAAACCGGCGCCAAAAAAGCCGAGGAGCTAGCTTTCCGCGAGCAGTTGAGCATGGAGGATCAGGAGTAAGACTTAGCTACTTAAATTAGCTGGACCTCGGTAGCGGTCAGCTCTGCCAGCGTCTGCCTACGCCGGATAAGCCTAAGGTTATCGTCGGAGGCGACTAGGACCGCGGCGGCGGCCGGAAACGAGTTATACCCCTGGGCGCTCATGGCAGAGCCATAGGCACCCACCCCCTCTATCACCACAAGGTCATCGATTTTGGCCGCTTCAAGCAGCCGAGTTGCTAGCATTTCGGGATTAGCCGGTTGTGGAGTCAACAGATCACCCGACTCGCAGCAATGCCCCACAACGACATATTGCTCTTTCCGGCCCGGCTGCGATCCTATAACCACGATTGGGTGCTGCGAGCCATAGAGACTCGGCCGCATCAGCTCGGTCATGCCAGTATCAAGTTTAAGGAAGCGATAGCCGGATGGGCCGGTGTCCACTATGTCCTGGATGCGTGCGATTAAGGCCCCGGCATTGGCCACCAGATAGGACCCGGGCTCGATTTCCAGATGGAGCTTGCGCCCGGTGCGTTCCGCAAACGCGCGCAGCGTCTTAGCGACCGAGCGGCTAACCGCTGGGAGGTCGATTGCCGTCTCATCGCTCATGCGCGCCACTTTATAACCCCCACCCAGGTTAAGCACCGTAACATCGGGGAATTGATCAACAATGGCCAGGCCCATGCCAACCACCTTCTGCCAGACCGCCGGATCGCTGCCCGACCCAATATGAGTATGGATCTTGGTAATCTTCAATCGGTAGCGCTTAGCCAGCGACTGCGCCTGATCGATATACTCGTGCCAAATCCCAAAGCTTGATGCCGGCCCACCGGTATTGGTGCGGTTGGTGCCTCCTGAGCCCAGACCAGGGTTTATGCGCACACTGACCTCTGATCCCGGAAAGGTCTGGCCATAGACCTCCAACTGATGCAGCGAAGTGGCGTTAAACAGCGCCCCGTGCCCAACCAGCTCGGTGAGGTTACCCGGCAGCTCCTGGGAGGTGAGCATGATATGCCCTGCCGGAATCCCCAGCTGTAGCGCCCGCTCAACTTCAAAGCCGGAACTGGCATCAATGTGCAGCCCCTGGCCATCAAATAGCCGGACGAGCGCCGCGTTCGGATTGGCCTTCATGGCATAGCGCACGGTCAAGCCAAAAGGCGCCTCAAAATCCTTGGCTTCCCTGGCCCGCTCGATAAGCAAACGCTCATCATAGGCAAATACCGGCGTGCCGTACCGGTCGGCAATCCGAGAAATCTGATCTTTATTAAGGAAGCGAAGTTTCTCAATAGTAGCCATAAGTACTGGTGGAGATAGGGGGATTCAAACCCCCGACCTCTGCAATGCGAATGCAGCGCTCTATCAGCTGAGCTATATCCCCGCGTCGATCGTGACGCGACTATTGTACGGTATTTGGCGGCGCAAAACCACTCAGCTTCGCGGCCTATCCCTCCTCGCAGTAGGCCAGCAGCCGGTCAATCTTGGCCTCCAGGCGATCAAGTCGATAGGCGAGGTAGCTGATAATGCGCGATTCAATCGCCGCTAGCGCCATGGTTTGACGGCGCCCGGCATCACCGGCGGCGGTTCTAGGTTGATGGGCGATCTTATCGAGCTGTTCTTGGATCCATTCCGGATAGACGTCGGCCATGTGGCGTTCCTTTGCTTATACCGTCTAAGCCTAGCAAGCAATTATTAAATCCAGATGAAATCTGGCCGAAACCTACCCCAGCCACTCCAATTCGTGGGCGCCAATCCGAACGGTCGCGCCATCTTCGGCTCCCTGCCGCTTAAGCTCCTTGGCCACGCCGGCTTTGCGCAAAATGTCGCGCAGCCGCTCCACCGAAGCGTCGTTCGACCAATCGGTGCGGGCAGCAAAGCCCTCAATCTTAGCGCCCTTCACCACCAGCTGCTCACCCTCCTTTACCACCTGCCACAGGTCGGGCTGGGTGGCCTCGTTAATGACCGGTATGGCTGCCTCGGTTACCTGTTGCTGGCGAGCCGTCCGCGCCCGCTCCACCGCCGGCAACAGCGCCCGCAGCAATTCGTCAATGTGGTGATGGGCCACCGCCGAAATCGCTATAACCGACTTGGGGCTGCCGGGAACCGATTTTTTGCGCAAGGAAGCGATCTTGGCCGCCACCTCCTCATCCG
>DATKHK010000093.1:0-3736 GCA_035510255.1 Saccharimonadales bacterium (SeqCode)
GATAAGAACCGCCAGATCATTAACTACAACCAAATGCCGCAAAACCTTAAAGACGCCACCATCGCCATTGAGGATAAAAACTTTTACCATGAAGGGGCGTTCAGCGGCTTCGGTATTATTCGGGCAGCCTTTGAGGACATATCCCATCATGGCGAGGTTGAGGGTGGTTCAACGATTACCCAGCAGTATGTCAAAAACGCCCTGCTTGATCCCACCGACCACACCTTCACCCGTAAGATTAAAGAACTGATCTTATCCCTGGAAATTGAGCAGCTTTATAATAAGGATGACATCCTCAAGCTGTACCTCAACGAAATCCCCTATGGCTCTGAAGCCTATGGCGTTGAAGCCGCCTGCCGTACTTTCTTCCCCAGCGACCAACAGGGCGCGCCCACCTGCGCCCAAAACCTGACTCTCAGCCAGTCGGCCACACTGGCCGCTATGGAAAACCTGCCAACCTACTACTCGCCCTATGGCGATAACATTGATGAGCTAGCCAGCCGCCAGAACTTGGTGCTCGATGAGATGGTCAAGCAAAAAATGATCTCCCAGAAGCAGGCCGACGCCGCCGATATTCCGCTGTCTACCACTACCACCACCCAGTTGGTGCCAATCCTATCGCTCAGTACCACGCCCCAGGTCGTTACCGCCACCGGCCCCTACCCCCAGTTTGCCCTTTACGCCGAGGAGTATCTGGAGGGCAAATATGGCGCCAACACCGTCCAGAACGGCGGACTTAAGGTCATTACCACGCTTGATATCACTAAGCAAAATATGATGCAGCAGACCGTCAGCGACGACCCCCAGGGGATCGCCGATGTCCGGCGCAACGGTGGCTCCAACGTCGCTATGGTCACTGCCGACCCCAACACCGGCCAGGTGCTAGCCATGTTAGGCTCCTACGACCCCAACGCCGACCCCTTTAATGTGGCGCTAGCCAGCCGCCAGCCGGGTTCAAGCTTTAAGCCCTTTATGTACGCCACTCTCTTTAGTATGAACAAGAATGGCTGTACTACCCCTAGTACTACCTACTGCCCCACCTACGGGCCGGGCAGCACCCTCTACGACGTTAAAACCGACTTTGGTGGGGGATATGTGCCAAAAGACTACTCCGGCACCTTCAGCGGCGTGCAGTCGATCCGCACCGCCCTCGGTAACTCGCTCAACATCCCGGCCGTTAAGGGTCTCTACATTGCCGGCATCCAGAACTCTATTAACACCGCTCATGCCCTGGGGATTACTACCCTAAATGACCCTGACCCAGAGGATACCTATGGGCTGAGTTTGGTGTTGGGTTCCGGCGGGGTTAAGCTCGCCGATATGGTGAATGGATATGAAAGCTTTGATAATGGCGGCCTGCATTACGCGGCCACACCGATCCTCAAGGTTACCGATCCGCACAACCACGTCCTGGAAGACAATTCCAAGCCGACCGCCAAGCGGGTGCTCGACCCGCAGGTGGCCTACCTGATTAATAACATTCTCAGCGACAACCAAGCCCGCGAGATGGAGTTCGGCCTGAACAGCCCGCTGCACATCGCCGGCCGTACTGTGGCCGCCAAAACCGGTACCACCCAGGAATACAACGACGCCTGGACAATGGGCTACTCCAAAACGCTGGTCACCGGCGTGTGGGTCGGCAACAACGACGACAGCCCAATGGACGCGGAGGCTGTCGACATCGCCGCCCCGATTTGGCACGACTACATGGCCGGCTTCTATGATCCGGTCACCAAACAGCAGGTTCCCGGCATCTTAGCCGAGTCCGGCGAACCCACCACCGACACCTGGACCGCTCCGCCAGGCATCCAAACCCTGACGCTCGACGCCTACACCGGAGGACCGGTTACCTCGCATACTCGGTTGAAGCGCACCGACATCTTCCCCAGCTGGTACAAGATTCCTAACCGCTGCACTATGACCGCTGAAATTCCCTCCACCGACCCCTCCTACGATAACTGGGAAACCGGAGTGGAGCCGCTGGCAGCACGCTACGGCTACTCCTCAAGCCCCGATAGTAGCTGCACCGCTATCGGTACCGCGGCCCAGAGCAGCCAACCGAGCGTGCAGCTCAGCGTCACCGGCGCCGACACTGACACCCTGAACATTACCGCCACCGTCACCTCCGGCAGCGCGCCGGCTAACCAGCTCACCATCTATGATAACGACCAGGCGATAGCCACCCCCACCATTAATGGCAGCATCACCTATTCCTTTAGCTACAACCCGGCTACCAATGGGTCGCATGTCATTAAAGCGGTGGTGAGTGATAGCAGCGGCAACACCGCCCAAAATGAGTACACTATCACCGTGGCCAACGCCGGCACGCCGAGCGGCCAGTAGACCCTTTCAGGGCTTTGGGTTTTTTAAGACTTTTTAGGCGAAGCCGGTGACGCCGAGTCACCGCCGCCGGTCATCTCCATCAGGCTATCTTCGAGACGCTGGGTGGGGCTTACTCGTTTGGGACGGCGGCCATTGCCATTGCCGTTTCCGCCGCCAGGCTTACCGGTTTTACCATTGTTTGAATTTGAGTTCGAATTCGAGGGTGAGGGTGAGGCCGAAGCCTTGGCCGCCACTGGCTGCGTTGATTGCACCGCTTTTGGTTGGTTTCCCTTAGGTTGGGCCTGCCGGTTACGGTTGTCACGAGCCGGCTTTTGCTGATGGTTGGTTGGGGTTGGTTGGCGATTGCCATGCTGGGGCTTATTGCCACGGTCGCTAGACCCAGCTCCGCCGCCGCTATTACCACCCAAGGCCTTTACCAAGACAGCGAACAGCATCTTGCCGGCGACGGTCTGGAACACCCGGGTGATCTCCACCTCGACGTCCTGTCCCATCAGCTTGTCGCCGCCATCCACCACAATCATGGTGCCGTCGGCCAGATAGCCTACTCCCTGACCCTTTTCCTTACCGGCCTGCACAATCTTGGTTCGCATGTTCTCGCCCGGTATGACCACCGGCCGCACCGCGTTGGCGAGTTCATTAATATTTAATACCCGCACGCCTTCAATACTGGCCACGCGGTTCAGGTTGTAGTCGGTCGTCAGCACATTGCAGCCCAAATGTCGGCCTAGCCGCACCAGCTTGGCGTCGACTTCCTTAATATCACTATAATCATCTTCGATAATATCCATATCGACACCGGCCTGGCGCATGGTATGGAGCATCTCCAGCCCGCGGCGGCCACGGCTACGCTTCATGGCGTCGCCGGAATCGGCGATTAGCTGCAATTCGGCCAGCACAAAGCGTGGCACCAGCAGCTTGCCGGGCGCAAACCCGGCTTGGGCAATGTCAACGATCCGCCCATCAATAATTACCGAGGTATCTACCAGCGCCGGCACCGCCGTTACCGAAGGGATCTCCTGCGGGGCTTGGCCAACGCCATTCTGGTTCTCGTTACGAGAAAAAAACATATAAAATAAATCCTTATTACTTATTACTTTTGTATAACGGCCGCGGCCACTGCCTCAGCAATGGTTTTTACGCGGCTCATGCCGCTGGCGTCGACCTTGCTCGGCCCGATTGCATATCGGTATCCCAGCTTTTTGGCCTCAGCCAAGCGTCCGGAGACATTGCTCACGGATCGGATTTCACCACTAAGACCGACTTCACCAAAAGCGATTAAGTTATGGGCGACCGGCTTGTCTTTAAAGGCCGAGGCTATCGCCAAAATTATTGCTAGATCAGCAGCGGGTTCAGTGATTTTCAATCCACCGATAATATTAACATAAATATCTTG
>DATKHK010000094.1:0-10644 GCA_035510255.1 Saccharimonadales bacterium (SeqCode)
CAAATCAGGTGGTGGGCGCAGCTGGTACAATAGCTACATGATTGCAAGACTGCGCGGCAAGGTACTGGAAAAGGATCAGGACGGCTTGGTGCTGGATATTGGCGGCGTCGGTTACGCCGTTGTGGTAGCGACCGGTGACTATGGCAGCGCCATGGTCGGCGAGGAGCTGCACCTTTATATCCACGAGCATATTCGTGAGGACGCGCATGATCTCTACGGTTTCAGCAACCTACCGAGCAAGCGCTTTTTTCAGCAATTATTGAGTATTAGTGGTATCGGGCCGAAGGTCGCGCTGGGGGTGTTGAGCGCGGCCAGCCTGCCGCAGCTACAGCAGGCAATTGCCGGCGGTGATGCTGATGTATTTAAGGGTATTTCCGGCGTCGGCAAAAAAACCGCCGAACGCATAATGGTGGAGCTGAGGGGTAAGGTGGAGTCAAACGGATTGGGCGCTCATGGCGGTATGCCGGTGGGCGGTGGCGACCCGGCCTACCAGGCGCTACTCGGTCTTGGCTATACCGCCACTCAGGCGGCCGAGGCCGTAGCTCAAATCCCGACCGACATTACTGACGAGCAGGCGCGGGTGAAGGCAGCCCTGAAGCAGCTGACGTAGCAATTCGCCTTTTGTTCGCTTTGTCGGTAACCAGGTGTTAAAATAAAGGCATGATTGAACGCGTTACGGTAGCGGCCGAAAACCTGGACGATCCGGTTGAGCAGCAGTTGGAAGAGACGCTGCGGCCAAAATCGTTTGAGGCCTATGTTGGCCAGCAGCTCATTAAGGACACTTTACAGCTGGCAATCCAAGCGGCCGCCGGCCGCGGCGAAGCGGTCGACCACATCCTGCTATATGGGCCGCCGGGGCTAGGCAAGACTACCATGGCCGGGGTGATCGCCGCCGAGATGCGCACTAATTTACGGGTAACCAGTGGGCCGGCGATTGAGCGGGCCGGGGATTTAGCCTCGATTTTGACCAACCTGGCCGACGGCGACATCCTGTTTGTCGACGAGATCCACCGGCTGCCCAAAACCGTGGAAGAGGTGCTGTACCCGGCAATGGAGGATTACGCCATCGACATTATGCTGGGCAAGGGGCCGAGTGCCAAAAGTATGCGCTTGGATCTGCCAAAATTTACGATTATTGGGGCGACTACACGGGCGGGAGCACTGGGGGCGCCGTTCCGTGACCGTTTTGGGATGGTGCATCGACTGGAATTTTATAAGCTCGACGAAATGGTTCAGATTTTGCAGCGCTCGGCGCGGATCCTTGGAATCAAGCTTGACGCCGCGGCCGCTAAGGAGATCGCCCTGCGGTCGCGCTTGACGCCGCGAATTGCCAACCGGCTACTAAAGCGGGTGCGGGATTTTGCCCAGGTGCGGCATGACGGAGCGATTACGGCGACGGTGGCGCGGCAGGCGCTGGAGATGCTAGAGATTGATGAGCTGGGGTTGGATGCCGCTGACCGCCAGCTACTCGCCGCCATTATTGACCATTATCGGGGCGGTCCGGTGGGGCTTGCTACCTTAGCGGCGCTAACCAGTGAAGAGCAGACCACAATTGAGGACGTCTACGAGCCATACCTGATGCAGATCGGAATGGTGGAGCGCACCACCCGCGGCCGTAAGGTTACGCCAAAGGCCTACGTGCACTTGGGCATTGAGCCGCCGGCCGACACCCAGCCACGATTAGTATGAAGCTGCCTGAACATGAGGTTGTGATGGAAGGGCAGACTTACCGCCTGCGACCTCCGACCTCCACAGGGAAGGCGTTGCTAGATCCGGTACTTATTAGTGAGGCTGGACTTGCCCAGCCGCCAACCACTATTGGCTTGCATTTACACCAGAGGGGGTCGGAAATTACCTATCGCTGGTATGTTGGAGACGACTGGATTAGCTTGACGACAGCTGCCTTCGTCGTCACCGGGCGACATCCGCACAAACCCCAATTTACCGTGGTTGATAGCGCGGGTAGCGCCGATGGTAAGCTCGTAACGCGAACCTGGCAGCGGCCGTCTCGCAATCCGGTGTGGCAGCAGGAGCTGCCCAGCCTGCCGGCCGCGATCCGCCGGACGCATCAGCTGCATGATCAACTTCACAGCTTAGTCACAGCTGCTTCACCTGATGATGTATAATACGGTGACAAACGGAACCGACTATGGACGCTGACGATATTATTGGTAAAGACGAAAAGGTGCTGGAGCTGGTGCAGCGGCACTGGATTAGTGTAGTTCCATCAATTGTCGGCTTTTTGCTGATTAGCCTAGCAGCGCTCGTCGGGTTTTACCTGGTGGGCCGGTATGGTGATACGGTAGGCCAGTATGGGCCGGTGGATGCTGCCATTCTTGCCCTAATCGCATTGCTAGTTTTTGGTTTACTGCTCGGATATACCAGTTGGGTGGTTTATCGCCAAAATCGTATTATTATCACCGATCAGAATCTCTATGAGGTTACCCAAAACAGTTTGTTCAGCCGTAAGATCTCGCAGTTTAGTTTGGAGCGGATGCAGGATGTTTCGGCCAGCCAGAACGGAGTCTTTGCGAACTTATTCGGGTACGGGGACGTAACCGTAGAGACGGCCAGCGCTGAAGAAAACTTCGTGTTTCATGAAGCGCCTCATCCACGTGATCTGGCAACGGTAATTATGGAGCATCACCATCAAATTACTAAAAAGAATGGGTCGGTCCGCGACTAAGTCTAGTTTGCCGAATTGACGGTATAGACGCCGCCAGCTCCGGCTTGGGCGTCACTGGTGTTCTCTAGCTGAGCGGTAAGCGTGTAGCTGGTACAGGCTCCGGTGCCGCAACCGGAAGGGGTGGGTGAGTAGGTATAGACATAGGGTCCGGAGTTTTTAGGATCGGAGGGTATTGTTTTTAAGTAAGGGGTGGACCCGCCGGTTAAAGCATTGCCAAGACAGTTGGCCTGACTCGCGACACAGGTAGGGGCGTTGGCGGTCGCTTGGGAGCTGGGATAGGAATTACTGTCGTTATAGTAGGTCTCCAAGGCGGACTTAATGGTGCTTAAGTCGTGCTTGCGCTGGGCGTCGCGGGCTTTCTGAGGCCCGGAAGTAATACTAGGGACAATCAAAAAAGCCAAAATACCGACGATCACAATTACGATCAACAGCTCAAGGAGGGTAAAGCCGCCCTGGGTACGGAGAGGTCCAGCGGGCTTCTTTACTAATCTGATTACGGGACTCATTAGCGAGTACTCACCTCCTCGTGCCTAGCTTTAGGGTTAAAAAAGCATAAGCTCTTCTCCGTCTATTTTAAAGCGCCACTTGGAGTAGTGTCAAGGTTGGCGGTGTCGGTGCGGGGATCAGTGTCGGCTGCTGTGCGCTAAAAGTTTAATCAATATTTAAGCTTTTGTTCACACCGATTTAATACTGGTTTGGCAAACTGGATATAGGGTGTTTGGAATGGCCGATCGCCGCTAGGCAGATAACCGAAAAGGAGGGGGTAAGATGCAAAAATTATGGCGCGTAGGCGTGGCGTTGGCGATTGCCGGTGCGACGGCTATTAGTACGGCTGCAATGGGAGCTACAGATCCGGCGAGCGGCAGCTCGCATGTGGTGATTAGTGAGGTTGAGACCGGGACGACTGCCAGTGCTAGTCAGGAGTTTGTTGAGCTGTACAACCCCACCGGAAGCAGCATTACTGTAAACGGCTGGACGGTTGAATATAAAGCGGCGACCAGTACCGATACGGCTGCTAACTGGGTGAAGCATGCTACCTTGGCCGGCACGATCGTTCCCTACGGGTTTTATTTAGTAGCACCTAAGACCTACCTGGCCATGGCCGATGCCGATTGGTCGGCAACGTTGGCTGGTAGTGGGGGTAATCTGCGGGTGAGGGACGATAGTGGCGAGGTCATCGATCAACTGGGCTATGGCACTACCGCTAATGCGGCTGAAGGCGGGGCACCGGCACTCGCACCAGCCGCCGGCCAAAGTCTTGAGCGGCTACCGGGTAGGCTAGATGAGTTAGACGGTAATGGGGTCGATACCGATGTTAATGCGGCTGATTTTATTCTGCGGACCGATCCACAGCCGCAATCCAGCGAATCACTACCAGAACCACCCGGAGCCGATGATAGTGACTTGGTAGTTGGCTCACTAACCGACCCAACAGCTACCACCGATTCCGATAGCGACACCAGTGAAGCGGCTGCAGCCGACGATAGCGCACCAGCCGACGAAAGCTATGCGCCGGTTGATATCACTGAGCTACTAGTTAACCCAATGACACCATTTACCGATGCCCATGATGAGTTTGTTGAGCTGTATAATCCAACTGATAGTCCGATAGACCTAGCCGGATATACGATCCGGGCGGGAAGTAAGTTTCATAGCTACTATGTGCTGCCGGATACAACCCTATCCCCAGGGACATACACTGCCTTTTATTCAAGCCAAACCAAGGTGGCGATGCCAAACGATGGTGGAGCGGTTGAGGTGCTAGATCCCACGGGCATGGTGGTTGACGTGACGCCTCCGTACGGGGCGGCTCCGGAGGGACAGTCATGGGCTCGATTTGATGATGGCTGGCACTGGACGTTGCAACTTACTCCCGGTCAGCCAAACGTGCTGGCTACGGCAGTGACATTAGCGCCGGCTACTTCAACCAAAGCTGCTAAGGCTGCACGCAAGACGTCGCCCAAGGCTGCCGCTACCAAAAAAGCTAAGGCCAAAAAGGTTACAGTTAAGCATCCACGTACCAAAAAACCCAAAGCTACTACGCCCAAGCTGCCGGCGGAGCTTACGGCTGCCCACTCGCTCCAGCCGGCTACATGGTTGATAATTGGCCTGGCGGCGCTTACCATAGGGTACGCACTCTATGAATTCCGCTACGACATTCAAGCTCTCTACTACCGAGCCTGCGGCAACCGTCCGGCTGGGGAAGATGATCGGGCGCCTATTGAAGGGCAGAACGGTGATTGAGTTGGTTGGCGATATTGGGAGCGGCAAGACCACATTGACTCAGGGTCTTGTTGCTGGCCTCGGCTTTCCCGGAGACGTCCCCAGCCCCACCTTCACTATTGGCCGAGCGTACCCGGTGCGTGATGGCTTGCAGCTTCATCATTTTGATTTCTACCGACTCAACGGCCATGACCTGGTTAGCGAGGAGCTAACTGAAGCTCTTCAGGATCCCACAGCCATTGTGGTGGTGGAGTGGGCAGGCAATAGTGCTATTCAGCTACCGCAAGAACGTCTGCGTCTTACCATTACACCGAAGCGAGGCCAGCATCAGCGAACCATAGCGGTTGAGAGTCTTAGTCCGGAGTCCGAATATTTAATTAAGGAGTTGCACCATGCGTATCGCTCTACGGACTGATTCCGCCACCGCTGAGTTAGTGTTATTGGATGCTCAGGGCAAAAAGCTCGGAGGTGAGCGCTGGGAGGCCGGCCGTCAGCTTTCCAGCCAGCTACTAGACCACATTCAAGCTCTCTTGTTGCAGCACGCGCTTGACTGGGATGCCCTCACCGGAGTAATCGTCTTTCGCGGACCGGGATCGTTTACGGGTTTACGCATTGGCGTGGCGGTGGCTAACGCCATCGCCTATGCGCAAGCTATCCCAATCGTCGGCACCGACGGGGAGCAGTGGGTGGCTACCGGCGCCAAGCGCCTCCAGGCGGGAGAAACCGATACGCAGGTGCTGCCAAACTATGGTACTCCACCACATATCACTAGGCCACGCAAGTAGGCTATCTTAATGTGCGCTTGACGCTGCTTCGGGCACGCGGTTTAATAGAGACACGACCTATAAATAACCCGTGCTGAATACTGTCATCTTTCCGCGCACGTTGATCACTGATACCACAACTTAAGTAGCTGTTTTCAGACGGTTTCCGTGCGTACCCGTACTCAGCGCCCAAGGAGGCGTTATGGAGCTAATTTTACTGGTTGCCGGCCTAGTGGTCGGAGCTGGCGGGGGCGTGGGTGCTAGCCTCTACACCGCTAAAAGCAAGACCAACACGGCCGAAACCCGGGCGCGTAAGTTAGTCGACGAGGCCAATCGCAAAGCCCAAGAAGTCACATTGGCCGCTAAGGAGCAGGCCTTAAAGACAGCTGAAGAAACCAAAAAGGAAGAAAAAGAGCGGCGAGCCCAGCTGGCCGAGACCGAGACCCGGCTGAGCCAACGCGAGGGCACGCTCGACCGCAAGCTTGATGAGCTAGATAAGCGGTCGGAGTCGCTCCGCCGCAGTGAGTCTAGCCTCGATGAACTCAAGGATGATTTGCGCAAAGTCCGCGACAAACAGCAGCAAAACCTAGAAAAGATTGCCAAACTTAGTCGCGAAGAGGCTCGGGACAAGCTTATGCAAATGGTTGAGCGCGATACCAAGGCCGACGTCACCAGCCTAATCGCCAAACTTCAACAGGGCGCGGTTGATGAGGCTGAGGACCATGCCCGCATGGTGTTGGTAACAGCCATGGAGCGAATGGCCTCCGACCAGGCCAGCGAGCGCACCATTACGACCGTAGAGCTGCCCAGCGATGAATTAAAGGGCCGCATTATTGGTAAGGAGGGCCGCAATATCCAGGCGATTGAGCGCCTCACCGGCGTCGATGTGCTGGTCGACGACACCCCCGGCGTAATTGTGCTCTCCAGCTTTGATCCGGTGCGGCGTCAAGTGGCGCGCATCGCTCTCGAAAAGCTGCTGTCCGATGGCCGCATCCACCCGGCACGTATCGAAGAGGTCATCAAGAAGGCTCAGAGCGAGGTCGATAAGATGGTCAAAGAGGCTGGCGAGCAGGCGGTTAAAGAGGCTGGCGTGGTTGGTCTGCACCCGGAGCTGGTCAAGCTGCTTGGCCAGCTGCGCTTCCGAACCAGCTACAGCCAAAACGTGCTTAAGCACTCGGTCGAGATGGCCAACCTGGCTGCTACAATTGCCAACGAGGTGGGGGCCGATGTGCGGGTGGTAAAAACCGCCGCGCTGCTTCACGATGTCGGCAAGGCGGTGACACACGAGATCGAAGGCCAGCACCATCATATCTCGCGCGATCTGGCGGCTAAGTACGGTCAGGACGAGGCGGTTTGCCATGCGATTGAGGCTCACCATGATGACATCGAGGCTACCACACCGGAAGCGGTGATTATTCGGGTGGTTGATGCGCTTAGCGGCGGGCGGCCCGGTGCCCGCGGCGACACTCTGGAAAACTACGCCAAGCGCATGACCGAGCTGGAAAACCTGGCCGCGACCTTCCCCGGTATCCAAAAATCCTACGCGGTTTCGGCCGGCCGTGAGCTGCGGGTGATCGTAGTACCGGAGGAAATCGATGACCTCACCGCCATCAAACTGGCCCGCGATCTGGCCACTAAGGTTGAGGCCACACTTAAGTATCCCGGGGTGATCAAGGTTAACGTCATCCGCGAAACCCGCGCGATCGAGTACGCCAAGTAACGCATGAAGCTTCTCTACATCGGCGACATTACCGGCAAGCTGGGGCGCGAAACCGCTCAAGAGCTGCTACCGGATTTAATTAAAAAGCAGCATATCGACTTTGTGATTGCCCAGGGTGAAAACGTCAGTCATGGCAAAGGGCTGCAGGCTAATCACGCGGCGGAGCTGCGGGAGGCCGGCGTTAATTTTTTTAGCGGTGGCAACCACTCGCTGACGCGGCCGGATTATCTCAAGGAAACCAGCGACGCGATCCGGCCGGCCAACCTGCCGGAAGGCTCACCCGGCCGCGGCTGGGCGCTAACTGATACGCCATTTGGTAAGCTGCTGGTGGTAAGTCTCCAGGGCCAGGTGGTAGGCGCCGATGCCGATAAGCAAATTCCCAACCCACTCACCACGATCGACGCGATTTTAGCCGAACACAAAAACACCCAGCGCCTCGGCACCGTCGTTAACTTCCATGGCGACTTTTCCAGTGAAAAGGTGGTGATCGGCCAGTATCTCGATGGTAAGGTGACGGCCGTCATTGGCGACCACTGGCATGTCCAGACCGCCGACGCGCAGGTGCAGCCCGGCGGCACAGCCCACATTACCGACGTCGGCATGACCGGCGCGTTGGATTCCTCGCTGGGCGTTAAAACCGAAATCATCCTCCAACGCTGGCGCGATCCGGAACAGCGGGCCAAGAACGAGATGGAGGAGGATGGCCGCCGCCAGTTTTGCGCTGTGACGATTGAGCTTGATACCAAAACCGGTCTGGCAAAGGACATTCAGACGATTCGCAGCATTTTGCCAGCTTGATCGGCCTAGAATCCTCGATTATTGGCAAAAATCACGAAAAAGTACTCTAAAATTCGTAAGGTTTTAGCTTGGTAAAGGGCAAACCATTTGTTAGACTCATTACTATAACCACTGGTATAACGAGGAGAAGCGGCTATGACGAAGCAAAAATTGATCGAAAAGTTAGCTCGCGACACTCATTTGAGCAAGCGCGAGGTTGAGACCGTACTGGTAAGACTAACTTCGATTGTCGGTGACACGATTAAGGGCGGCGAAAAGGTTTCAATTACCGGTTTTGGCACCTTTGATTTGGGTAAGCGGGCGGCCCGTCGCGGCGTTAACCCACAAACCGGTGCCGAGATTCACATTCCGGAAATGCCGATGCCGCGATTCCGGGCCGGTAAACGGCTAAAAGAGGTAGTGCGGCCGTAACCGCTTTTGTTTCCGCTGCATTCCGGTTATAATTGCTCGGTCACGCCGGGGTGTGGCGCAGTTGGCTAGCGCGCCTGCTTTGGGAGCAGGAGGTCGAAGGTTCGAGTCCTTTCACCCCGACCATGCAACTCACAGTTGGGCCATACGCGGGCATCGTATAGTGGCTATTATGTCAGCCTTCCAAGCTGAAGACGCGGGTTCAATTCCCGCTGCCCGCTCCAGCAATTATTAGTATTCATATATATAAAGGGTTTGGCCGAGCTGCCAGGATTCACCAATCTTGACGGTTTTAGTGGACTTAGTATGAGGCAGGGGAAAGTCACAGGAAACCAAGCGCGCGCCGGATTTTAGCTCACGTTTTAGCTTCGGTTCGAGCAGCGCCATGGTGGGATGATTGAGGTAGGTGAACACATAAGCGGCATCCTCCAAATTCTGTTTTAACAGATCGCCACGCCGGATTTGAACACGGTTAGTGTTCAAATTGCGCAACCGCCAGCGGGCCAGCCAGACCACCATGGGATGGTATTCAACGCCGACACCGGTCAGCTTAGGGTTGGCCGCCAGCGCCGCCTGGATAATTCGGCCATCGCCGCAGCCGAGATCAAAGAACCGGCTCTTTTCCTGGCTATTAACACCTAGCGCTTTTACCACCGCCGGCACCGCCCGCGCCGGCAGGGGAATGTAGCCGATGCGGGTGCGCGAGGATTGGTACAGGGCAAAGGCCAGCAGAAGAACCAACACCACCAGGGCAATTACGGTAACCAGGATGGCAGTGACCATAGCGAACATGGACTTAGTCTAACATGGCGTCCTGGCCGATGTGGTGGCCGGGTTCTGCCAGGTTTGGTATGCTTACGCTGTGCGCCCCTGTAGCTCAGCTGGATAGAGCAGAGGACTTCTAAGCCTAAGGTCGTTGGTTCGAATCCAACCAGGGGCACCAGGACTTATTTCGGATAGCGGTCGCGGCTTAGGAGTGCCATCGCTAGCATACCGACGCCGATACCAATACAAGCGCCAACCGGCACGTATAGATACAGTGGCTTAAACAGCAGGCCAATGCCGATGCCGACCATGAAGCAGCCGGCCAGGGCGATGCCGCCGGACTCGTAATCTTTAAAGGGGTTTTGGGGTGGGTGTACGTCGTGACTCATAATGTGTTCTTGATGCCTTTCTTTTAAGTTTTCTAGTGCGCTCATAATCTTAAATCCTCATTAAATATCTAAATACTCAACCGGCGCCTCTTCGCGCTCTTGGGCCTCGCTCATCAGCTTAACTAAGGCGTTAGGCAGCTGTTTATCGGCTTCGGCTAGATCTTTGACCACCACTAATTCGGTTTCCGGCGTGTAGTCGTAGTAATCGCTGTTCTTCCAAAAATCGCGTTGGCGCCAAAAGTCGGGGTGGGGGGAGCGGGTTAGCTCAACCGCCCAGTTATTTTTGACGGTACGAAAGGCGCGGGTTTGCAGCCAGTTTTTTTGGTCGCTGCTCGGCCCACTCCATTTAATAACCAGGCGGCCCCGAAAGTGCTTTTCGCGCTGCATCCCTTTGGAGCCAACCTGCACCGTAATGTCCTTAAAGCCTTTTGCCTGCGACTCGCTGCGGACGATAAACTCCTTGAGCGCCCGCACGATTACCGAGGAAAGGTTATCGCCGGCCAAACTTTGGGCTCGCTCGAAGACCGGCTGGTCATCGTTGGCTACATAAATGGTTTTATTGGGCATGATTAATACTCGTTATACATACAAATATACATATATTTTTATAGGATGCAAGAGCTTCTTTCATTACCTCCTGAAAAATGCTAAGATGTTGGGGTTTTACGGCGAGTGTAGCTCAGTTGGTTAGAGCGTCGGTTTGTGGTACCGAAGGTCGTGGGTTCGAGACCCATCACTCGCCCCAAATGTCCGTTTAGAGTTCAAGACCTTGGAATCATCTGACCCGGAGTTTTAAGTCCAATCCCCATGTGCTTGCGGTCGTTGTTGTAGTAATCCAAATAGGCATTAAGTTGGAGCTGGGAGACATTCTGGCGCAGCGGGTGCTGTCCG
>DATKHK010000095.1:0-5024 GCA_035510255.1 Saccharimonadales bacterium (SeqCode)
GTTCCAGGGTCAGGGCGGCGGATTCGGTGATATTTTTGACATGTTTTTCCAGGGGCAGGGCCAGGGCCAGGGCGGAAGGCGCGGTCAGCAGGTGCAGGCTGCCGGTGCTGACCTTGAGGCCAGCGTAACCTTAGATTTTCATGAAGCTATTTTTGGCACTGAGCGCGAGCTACATTTTACTACCGATGTGCGCTGCGATCGCTGCGGCGGCTCCCGAGCTGAGCCGGGCACCAAGGTTACCACCTGCGAAACCTGTAAGGGCCAGGGCCAGGTTACCCACGTGCAGCAGACCATTCTGGGGGCTATCCGCCAAGCCGCGGTTTGTCCGACCTGCGGCGGCGAAGGTAAAATTCCTCAAGAGAAGTGCAGTAAATGCCGGGGTAAGGGGACGGTGCGGGCGAACCGCGATATCACCGTTAAGATTCCGGCTGGCATTGATAATGGTTCCACCATTCGGCTAAGTGGCAAAGGCGGAGCGCATCGTACCGGCCCCAGTGGTGATCTATATGTGCGGGTGCGGGTGAAGCCGGATTCTAAGCTGCACCGCAGCGGCCAAAACATCCAGTCGACGATTGCGGTGCCAATGGTGGTGGCGAGCTTGGGTGGCGAGGTGCCGGTCCATACCATTGATGGAGAGCTGACCTTAAAAATCCCGGCCGGTACCCAAAGCGGCAAGGTTTTTCGCCTCAGTGACCGCGGCGTACCAGGTATCGGTGGACGCCGCCGCGGCGATCATTTGGTTACGGCAACAGTGGAAACACCGACTAAACTGAGCGCGCATCAAAAGGAGCTTTTGCAGCAGTTTGGAGCCGAGGGCGGCAAAAAGTCTTTCTGGAAAAAATAGGCGTATAATATGGTTATGGTTACCGTGCCTTCGGTGGCCCTTGCCACCACGCATCTCCCCCATACCGTTCCAACCCTGAGTACCGATGCAACGATTATCGTCATCACCGGGCTCATATTTGCCTATGGAGTGGTTGCTGGCTATACCGCCCTGGTGCGGGAATCGATTAGCGTATATGTCGGGTTGGTGCTAGCCAATAGTTTTGGGAATACGGCCTACGATGCTATTACCAATAATGCGGGAAATCACTTTCCGGTTTCGCTGACTGAAGTGCGCCTCCTGCTACTGATTGCTCCAATTCTGATCCTGCAGTTTACTCGTCGTCATGGCCATGGCGCTGGCGGACATAAACATAGCTTGGTAGTAACTCTGGTGTTGGCAGCGCTGGCCGCCATGCTGGTAGTTTCGAGCGGGTTGGGCCAGCTGAGCCAGACTGCTCTTGCCAATACGGTATTGAACTCGAACCTAGCTTCATGGATATACCAGCTGCGCTTGCTGTGGCTGGCGGCTGTGCCGATTGCCATTGCTGCCGGAGCTATACTGCATCCCAAATCCCCCCGCCGCTAACGCGTCACAGTTAGCTAAGGGTTTCAGTGATCGTCGCAAAGTAGAACCCGGCTGGAGTCAGTGGTGGAATTTGCAGCGACAGGGCTGGCGTATTCAAGTAAGCTCCAAAGCCCGACCCGACGTCCGCGCTCATAATTGTGGCGCTATCGGAAGTGCTACTAAAGGTATGGGCGGCGCCGGTATGCACACCGGTAAGGTCACCGTACCTGGCGGTGGTTGTAGCCGGCTGAATCGTTAAGTTCGATGCTGGAATGATGGTAATTGGTATCTTCCAGCTTTCACCAATCTCATAGGTAGTGTTCGGAAAATCGACAATGATTCCGCGGGTGCCAATACTCAGATCGGTATCGGTAGCGGGAATGGTGGTGGCGGTTTGATTTTCCAGTCCACTTACGCTGAATTGAGCGGTACCCCGAGGACCTCCTTGCGTAATCGTCAAAACATAGAAACCGGTCGAGGAGCTGTTATAGGAGCCTCCGGTGCTGACATAGGTTGGTGTCGAGCCACTGGTTTGTACCGCCTGCCCAATATGCAAAAAGTTTGAGCTACTAGCGGTCAGCGACCAGCCGGCGTAGTTGCCCCGAGCATCGTCGACCTCCATTGACCCCAGGCTGCCGGCGGTGGTATTCGTGACGGAGAAGTTGGTAAGGATCGAGCTGAGGTTGACGCTGGTAGGCGCGCTTAATGATAACAGGCTGCCACCAATCTGTTGGCTAACCAGGACGCTGTTAGCGTAGGCGGGAGTAGTCACAGTCGCGCCCAGCCCAATGGCTAGCGCTAAGACAGCGGAACTTAAGCGGCGATGATACGGTAATTTCATATAATTTTTTCCTTTCACAACCCACTCTACACACCAACTATTAAATCCCCGTGAAATCCCGGCAGTTTTTTAAAATATTTTTGAATCGAGGGGTCGTGGACAGCCACTCGGTTTTTCGCTATAGTAAACCAGTTCCGGGCCCATAGCTCAGTTGGTTAGAGCGAGAGCCTTTTAAGCTCTGCGTCCTGGGTTCGAATCCCAGTGGGCCCTCCATGCAATTATTGGCTTGCGGACTGGGTTACAATAAACTCATGCGGGCAAAGCTTAGATATCTAGCATATATCCTGGCACTAGCGGCTCTTTATCTTGGAGCAGCCAAGCTTGGCTTAACGCTGGCCTTTACGGTTAAGCAAATTACTACAGTATGGCCGCCAACCGGCTTGGCCCTGGTCGCCTTGTTCTTATATGGCTATAAGTTATGGCCCGGGGTTTTGCTGGGAGCTTTTGTGGCCAATTTACTGACGGCGGAGCCGGCCGGAGTCGCTTTTGGGATAGCTATCGGCAATACGCTCGAAGCGGTGGTTGGCGTCTGGCTGCTTAGTCGCGTGGTGCGGCTGCAACCGGCGTTGAATCGGGTTAAGGATGTCGTTGGTTTGGTGATTTTGGCTGCCTTAGTCAGCACTATGATCAGTGCTTCAATTGGTACCGTCAGCCTGGCTTTAGGCGGCCTGTTAGCTTGGGCGGCTCAACCGCGGGCCTGGCTGCTCTGGTGGTTTGGCGATATGGCAGGCGACCTGCTCTTTGCACCGTTCCTGCTGGTTTGGTTTAGCGGGTGGCGGCAGCTGGGTAAGCGCAGTAGCTTCGAAACCAGTGCGCTACTGGGCGGCGCAACACTGGTTTCAATAGGAATCTTTTTTGGACAGTTCAGCTTTTTGGACAGTCATCCGCCGGTGACGTACCTGATGTTTCCGTTTGTGGTGTGGGCGGCTTTCCGGTTCAAGCAACTGGGCGTAACCGCGGTCAGCCTGATTACCTCGGTCGTTGCCGTTTTGGGTACGATAGCCGGCCTCGGACCCTTTGCCGGATCGGGGACGCCTCAGCAGCAGCTTATCGCACTATTCCTGTATATTATTTTGATGACCACAAGCGGTCTCTTTATGGCCGTAGCGGTTTTGCAGCGAGAGGCCTCTGAACAAAAGCTGCTACGCCAAGCCAAAGACCTGAAGGTTGCTCGTAACAAAATCAGGAAGGAGCTGGCCGCGACGACCCAGCGGGAGGCCCACCTTAAAAAGTCGAATGAGGGGATCATCGATATCCTTGACCAAATGCTGGATGAAACGCCAAGCCGGCTAAATAACCGGAGTCGATGAGCTGGCACAATCCACCACGCACCTCCCCTAGCTTTATTTAATCCGTAGCATTTCTAGCTCTAGCTGGATATATCCCAGGGAGGTGACGGCTAGGCCACCAATAATTTTAAACAGCGGAGCTGAATAGGTGGAGCTACCCCAAAGGTTCATGACTAGCTCGACAATACCAAGCGCCAGGATTACCGCTCCGCAGAGCAGGGTTGCGATGGCGACGCCCCGAAAATAGGGCTTGTGGCTATCAAAGTTCTTAAATTTCAATTGTATCCCCTTAATTACTTTCTATTCTTATTATACTTTACCTAAGGCACGAAGCGTTTGATTGACATCGTCACCCAATGCCGATATAGTCAAGCATAAGCTTTATATTGAATCCTAGTGAATCCTTTTAAACCAAAAACAACCGACGATAGCTCTCCCGAAGATAAATCCGTGATCGGACGCAATTCGTTTTGGTCTGCCCCAAAATTTAGCCTGCGCCGATACATTTTAATTGCAGGTGGTCTGTTAGTACTAGCGGGCGGCATTGTGTTACTGGCGGCCAGTCCGTCGACCGTGTCACCGACTAATTGTTTCTCTAGCCCGGGTTCATGCGGTTATCCCGATCCGGCTTACCACAATGTAGGGGCGACGAGTACCTGCTCATCACTAACGTCTGAACCGAATGGCTACACGGCCAGCACCGCGGGTGAGACAGTCCAGAATATGAACATCACCGGTTCGCTCACCATCGCGGCGCCGAACGTAACGGTTAACAACGTATGTGTCACGGCTTCTGGCAACAGCGGGAACATGGCTGTCTGGGTGGATAGTAATGCCACAAACCTACTTCTGGAACACTCAACGTTCGCCGGCGCATCTTCAAGCGGCAATGGCGTGATTGATACCGGCGTTTGGAACGCACCGAACGCGTCCGGGGTGACCGCTGAGGCCATTTATATTACCAACGCCGCCGAAGATTGGCATGGCTCTGGCACTCTCAACGACAGCTACTTGCAGGCCGGTGCCACTTTCTCGAACAATGAAGGTATATCGCACAACGAAGACGTTTACCTATCCGATACGACGTTCTCGGCTAACCATGATACCTTGCTCAATAGCACAGGGCAGACAGCCGTCCTGTTTGGAGACAATGACGGCGGCGGCGATAATGGACCTGGCGATAACCACTGGACAGTTACCAACTCGTTATGGGCTGGTGGTGGCTATACGTTCTACCCCCAGGCCGGCGCCACCTCAGTTGGCTCAAGCTCCATGGACATCGAAAACAATCGGATTTCTAATGCCTACTATCCTAACATTGGCTACTACGGCTTCATGTATCCTGGTGAAACCCCGGTTCCTCCCCATGTGTCATCTGACCAGTTATGTGCCGGTGCTGGCACAAAGTGGACCGGGAATGTCTTGGACAGCAACAACGCCACTATAAGTTGCACCGGTAATATTGGCGCCCCCGGTTCGGGTGACGGTGGCGGGACTACCACCG
>DATKHK010000096.1:0-6143 GCA_035510255.1 Saccharimonadales bacterium (SeqCode)
TAGTGGTAAAGCCAGCCGCAATATCGCGGGAAAGGTTATTCTCCAGCAAGCGCATAAACTGGGTGGGGTAGTCGCCGTCACAGACGCCTCGATAGGCCAGCTCCAAGGGGGCTGGGGAACCAGCAATGTCGGCATAGAGGTCGCTGGCCAACTCGGTGATATGCGCGATTACCGCCCGCCGCTGTGAGTCAATCTCGCTGGCCAACTCGGCTAGCTGAACATTCCAGGCAAATAACTCGCTGGTATTACCGTGCCAGTCGGCTAGCAGCCGGTTGCGTTGCGCAAGCACCCGGCGGTACTGGGCCAAGGTGCGCACAAACCGCTTGTCGGTCTGAGTTAAAATGAAATCGAGGTAGCGGCGGCGGCGGTCAGGCGCGCCATGAATAATTAACAGGTCATTAGGCTCAAACAGAACCGCCCGCAGGCTGCCGAGGTGTTCGAGCAGACTTTTGGGGGTGCTGTCGTGGCGTACCCGTTTTTCGCTGCCACGAGCGGTGATCTGATAGCCCAAGCTGAGCTCGGCAGCCTCAAGTTCGGCGGTAATCCGATAATAGTCACTGCCATGCCGCACCAGCTCTGGGTCTTTAGCCCGAAACGATCTGGTTGTCGCCAATACAAATAAGCCTTCCAGCAGGTTGGTTTTGCCGGTAGCGTTGGGGCCAACCACCAGGGTAATTACCGGATCAAGCGTAAGGGCCTGGTCTTCGTAGGATCGGAAGTTGGTTAACTGGAGCTGTGAAACCGCCATATAGCTATTATCGCACGCTTAACTAACGGGGTGGGCTAGGTGCGCAGCGGCATGATGATGTGGATATATTCGTCGACCGGCTCACTTTCTTCAGTGCTTTGCGGACGCAGGACGCAGGGATTTAGTTTGCCGCTCATGGCTAAGGTTACCTGTTTGGTCTTAATGGTGCTGAGAGCGTCGCTAAGGTAGCGCGCATTCAAGGAGATTTCGCCATCGTCGCCGGCCACATCGCAATCAGCGCTGGAGGTGTTTTCGCCAACCTGGGAGGCAGAGGACATAATCCGAATCTCTCCCTCAGCCTGAACCTCAACCCGAATGCTGCCGGCGTTTTCGCGGGCAAACAGGTTGGCCATTTTGGTAATCCGGCTGAGTTCGGCGGTGGGAAGGGTAGCCACGGTCTTCTCCTCTTCGGGAATAATCTGGCGATAATTAGGGAACTGCCCCTCAATTAGCCGTGACACCAGTTCAATATTATCCATTTGGAACATTACTTGGTTGTCAGCAACAAACATACTTACCTCGCCTTCATTGTCGCTTAAAATACGAGCTAACTCCTGCATGGTCCGGGCGGGTACCACCACTGCGAGAGCGTCGGCGTGTTTACCTGGCAGGGCAATGCTGCGCTCAGCTAAACGATAACTATCGGTAGCCACTAGGATCAGCCGACCATCTTCAATATACATATAAACACCCGCGAGCACCGGTCGGTTTTCATCGGGAGAGGCGGCGATAACCACCTCAGCTATGGCGTCTCGTAGGACTTCGGCCGGTAAGCTCACCACTGGGTCAGACTTTACCTGGGGTATTACCGGAAACTCCTCAGCCGAAATTCCATTAATCTGTGAGTTATAGTGTGGTGTGGTAATGGTGGTATTAGCTTCACTGGCAGCAATTTCGAGATTGCCCGCTGGAAGGTTTGAAACAAACTCGCTTAAAAGCCTGGCTGGAGCTGTGACGGCCCCCTCCTGTTCTACTTTGCAACCAATCCAACAAGTTACTCCTATCTCGAGATTGGTGGCCGCTAAGCGCAGCCGTTTGGTATCGGTGCTTAATAATATATTACTGAGTACCGGGAGACTGCTTCGACTACTCACCACTCGTCCAACAGTCCCCACGGCCTTGGCCAGATTTTCCTGGGTGACGTTGAGTTTCATTTATTCCACATCCTTTTATTGTTACTAGTATACGGAATATTTAAATTTAATGAATCGTCATAGTATTAGGGGTTGGGGAAATTGGGCACAAGTTGTGGTTTTGGCTTAATGAAAGTTTAATTATTGCACCGACGCTGTGGGAAACACCGGTTATGGTTGTGATAAAAGCGGGGACGCTGTGGGGACGGGTCCCGCATGGGGGTGTGTGGAAGTCTCCCTGGGCTGTGGTAAACCACCCCAAACCGCTAACGTTTTCAATAGGCCGCCCCCAGGATTTCCCCAGGAATGTCACAAGTTGATGCGCTCTTTGACCTGATTAATTTCGGCACGAAGGTCTTCGTCGACCTCTAAAAGCTTCTCAATTTTGGTGCAAGAATGCATGGCGGTGGTGTGGTCGCGGCCGCCGACGTAGGCGCCGATTTTCGGGTAACTGAGCCCCAGCTCCTCGCGCATGATAAACATCGCGATCTGCCTGGGCACCACAATATCTCGATCGCGGCGGGCGCTGGTAAGGTCGGTCGGCAATAACTCAAAATAAGCGGCGGTTTTGTCGAGAATAGCCCTGGGTGTCACCGCCTTGGAGCGTCCACCACCAAGACTACGGGCACCCAGCAAGCCCTTAATAACCGACAAAGAAGGTTCCAGGCGATGTAGTTCGCAGTAAGCAATTAGCTGGGTAAGGGCACCCTCAAGTTCACGAATATTCTGCTGTACATGCCTGGCAAGGTACTCAACCAACTCAAAGGGAAGCCGGGTGCCGCTGGCTATGGCTTTGCGCTGGATAATGGCGGCGCGGGTTTCCAGGTCTGGCCGCTGGACGTCGGCGGTCATGCCCATTTCAAACCGCGAACGCAACCGATCTTCTAGGTGGGGGACCGCTTTGGGTGGTTTGTCGCTCGACATAATGATCTGCTTACCGGCTTGATGCAGGGCGTTAAAGGTGTGAAAGAATTCCTCTTGGGTGCGCTCCTTATTCCCCAAGAACTGTATGTCGTCGACAATGAACACGTCCAGATTGCGGTACAGTTCGGCAAATGACTTGGTTTTTTTGGTCTGTAAGCTGTTGACGAACTCATTGGTAAGCTGTTCGCTGGTGACATAGCGCACCCGCTTGCTGGCGTCCTGCTGAATCATGGCGTTGCCGATGGCCTGCATAAGGTGAGTCTTGCCAAGCCCGACGCCACCGTAAATGAACAGCGGATTGTACTTTTCTCCCGGATAGCGAACCACCGCTTGGGCGGCGGCGTAGGCCATCTCATTGCTGGGGCCAACCACAAAGGTATCAAAGCTGTAACGAGGGTTAAGTTGAGGGTGGCTAGCCGCGCCGGCCAGTTGGGCGCGAGTCTGGCCCGGTGCGCCGGCGGGATGAGTAGGCCCGGCGGCCCGTACTGGCTGTGGGGTGGTGGTTTGTGGCGCGGTAACAGCAGCAATCAGTGGATCTTTTACGCCCACGCCGGCTGCTGTCCCGGCTGGGCGGGCCGTGGTAATGCGGTACTCAATACTCTTAATTGCCAGCCCCATTCGATCAAGAGACTTACGGATATCACCGCCAAGCTTGTTTTCCAGCCAGTTTTTAGCCATGGGGTTTGGTACTGCTACCACAATGTGGCCATTTTCCTGCGAAATAATTGCCGTATCCTTAAACCAGGTCCGAAAATTAGCACGGCTAACCGACAGCTCAAGCTCGCCAAGCACAGTTTGCCATAACTTTCGTGAATCCATACCCCTCCATTTACTTAGTTTAAGTCTAGCGTTCCTCGCTAGCGTCATTGCTCAATCATAACCATAATTCAACTTGTCCACAACCGCCCAAGCCGCCCAAAAATTATCCACATTTAGCTGCCCAAACTGCTAAATGGTGGAAAACTCCCACTGTGGGCGGGGAAAAGAAAATTAAATTTTCATGAGCCTGTCCGACGGCGCCATTGACCCGCGCCCAATCTTATCGTAAGATAGTCCGAGTATGTCAAAGCGAACGTATCAGCCAAAAAAGTCGCGCCGCAAGCGAGTGCATGGATTTCTGCAGCGAATGAGCAGCCGGGCCGGGAGGTCTGTGCTAAAGCGCCGCCGAGCCAAAGGGCGCTCACAGCTCAGCGCTTAAGGCTGCCCGATGCTCGCCGCCACTAACCGCCTCCGTGACCGTCGCGCTATTGCTAGAGTGATGCAGCGGGGGCGGTTTGTCAGCGACGGGCCGGTGATGGCGAAGGTGGCGGTTAACCACCTAGATTACAGTCGCGCAGTGGTAGTGGTGAGCAAAAAGGTGTCGAAAAAAGCGGTGGTGCGTAACCGTCTGCGCCGCCGGGTAGCCGCAGTATTGGCAGACGAGTGGGCGACAGTGGCTTCTGGATACGATATAGTAATAACAGTGCGCGACAATGTGGTAGCGACGGCTGCTTCGGAGCTGACCAAACCAATACTCTCGACGCTTCGGCGGGCGAACCTAATTCACCCGTCGCCTAGGTAACCTTTACGTATGTTTACAACCATTCTTGTCCGACCCATATTTAATATTCTGTTTGCTATTTATGCCGTAATTCCTGGCCACGATTTTGGCGTTGCTATTATTTTACTGACATTGCTGGTGCGCTTACTGCTGTGGCCGCTAGTGTCGCGCCAATTGCACTCCCAAAAGGCTCTGCAGCAGATTCAGCCCGAAGTGGCTAAGCTGAAAAAGAAGGCTGGCGGCGACCGCCAGAAAGAGACGGAGCTGCTGATGGAGCTGTATAAAGAAAAAGGCGTAAACCCGTTTGCCCCGATAGTCCCGATCCTGGTCCAATTTCCGCTCTTGTTTGCCTTTTACGTGGTGCTGCGCGATAGCGTAAAGCCGGCAGAGATCAGCCACCTGGCCTACCCCTTTGTTGAGCACATGCAGCAAGTGGCAGCTGTTATTCATCATCAAATAGCTTTTAACCCGACGCTGTTTGGGCTGGTTAACCTCACCAAGCCGAGCGCTATCATTGCCTTTATTGCGGCTGCCGCCCAGTTCTATCAAACCTGGCAGTTGCGGCCTCAAACCATGGCCGCCGCCGGCGATCAGGCCAAAATGATGACCAGTATGACCATGGCGCTGCCGGTCCTAACCTTTGTGGTGGGGCTGCGGCTACCCTCGGCGCTGGCCCTCTACTGGGTGGTCACCAGCTTGGTGGCGGCTTTCCAGCAGTACCGCATTTTGCTACGGGATGCCCATGAGCTTGAAGCTGTCGATGAAGGCGTGGTGATAGCGCCGACTACGGATGGCGCCTCAAAGCCAACGAAATCCCAGAAGCGCGATGCCAAGCGAATAGCCGGAGGGGGCACCAAGTGAATCCCGCCCTGCCAGACACAGCCAAGCAGCGCCTGGAAGACCTGCTGAGCTTTTTTGGGGCCAATGTTGAAGTAACGGCCACGAGCAGCGAGGACACCATTGAGCTGTCGGTAAACTCAGAGGCGGGCGGGCGGCTGATCGGCCATCGTGGCGAAACCCTGGCGGCCATCCAACATGTCTTAAATATGATGATGCGGCGCGAAACCGACGAGCGGATATACGTCCACGTGGATATTGGCGGCTACCGCCAAGCCCGGCTGGCTAAGCTGGAAGAGCAGGCCCAAGAAGCGATTACGCGCGCCCGGGCCGAAGGTGTAGAGGTGCCGC
This sequence comes from Saccharimonadales bacterium (SeqCode), assembly GCA_035510255.1. Lineage (GTDB taxonomy): Bacteria > Patescibacteriota > Saccharimonadia > UBA4664 > SCTI01 > JASLFZ01. The sequence goes on from DATKHK010000096.1 coordinate 5,534, forward strand.
TGCCGATGATGAGTGCCGCCGAACGTCGTCATCTTCACACCGTTTTGGGCGAGATTGATGGCATTGTGGCAGAGAGCCAGGGCGAAGGGTCCAGGCGGCGGCTGGTGATTAAGCCAGCGACCGCTTAGCTGTCTCTGAGCACGTTTTTATATAGAGCTAGTGTTTGTTCGGCCATTCGCTTCCAGGAAAACCACTTAACTCGCTTAAGCCCGGCCTGACGAAGCGCGTCCAGCTGCTTAGGGCTGCTCAATAATCCACTAATTACTCGAGCAATATCGGTGGTCTCGCGAGGGTTAAAGTAGGCAGCGGCGTCGCCATAGATCTCTGGTAAGCAGCTGGCCTTGGCGGCAGCGACCGGAACTCCGTTTGCCATTGCTTCCAGACCCGGCAGCCCAAAACCTTCCGAGAGCGAGGGAAAAACATAGAGCTTGGCATGCTGGTAGTAGGCGGCCAGCTCCTGATCGCTGACAAAGCCCGGCATCACCACAGCCTCGGCCACGCCTTCGCGCTTGGCTAACTCCGTTAGCTCGGCACCAAACACGTCGGTCTGACCAACCAGCGCCAGTTTTAACTGTGGATGAGCCTGCCGTAACTGTGGTAGCGCCTCAAC
>DATKHK010000097.1:0-2916 GCA_035510255.1 Saccharimonadales bacterium (SeqCode)
GTAGCCCAGACGACTAACCTTAAAGGTCTGGCGGCTGAGCTTTCCCGGTCCGGAACAGACCTTTACCACTTTGAGATTGGTGCCGGTGACAGCCGATTATTTCAGCTAAGCCGACGACTGCAACGGCAGGCTGCCACCCCGCAGCTGCTGACCATTCACGATTCTGCGATCGTCATCTGGCATCCGTTCGATCTACCGGGGTCGGGCAGCTCAGTGAAACCGGTTCGCTTTGCTGCCAAGGCCGGGCGGCTGGCCCTCAATCGGAGCTTTGGCGGGCAGGCGATACAGCGGCACCTTAGTGCCGCTCACGTCACCGCTATCTACCTGCGTCCTGATCTGGCTAGCCCACCGACCAGCTACTACCTGCCTCAGCCGACCTACCACCAAGCGCCGGCTAAACCGGTAACTCATCCTGCCACTCCGCAGCGCATTGGCTTCTGCGGCTTCTGGGATCCGAGCAAAGGTATTGAAACGCTGCTAGCCGCCTGGGATAAGCTTGATCACCACATAAAGCTTAAGCTGGTAATCGCCGGCTCGACCGGCAGTGCCGATGACCCCTACACACAGCGGCTGCAGCGCACCATTGCCGCTAGCCGCCAGCCCATTGAGCTAGCCGGTTTTATCGAGCCAGAGCAGCTGGACGCCCTCCTCATGAGCCTTGACGCCCTGGTGCTGCCTTATCGCTCAACGGTTCCGGGAAGTGTCAGCGGGATGGCCATGCGGGCGGCTGAACTCGGTACGCCAATTATCGCCAGCGACATTCCCGCTTTAAAGCTCCAGCTTGGCGAGGCTGGTGCTACCTTCGTGCCGCCGGATGATAGCGATAGTTTAGCGGCTGCCATCACTGACTTCTTTCACCATCCGGCCACGACCTACCAGCGCTCCCGCCAAACCCAAGCCAGCCTGTTAGCCACCCATAACTGGAAAGCGGTAGGTCAGCAGCTACAAACCATTGTTGAATCAGTCTTGGAGGCCCACTCATGAAAATCGCTATCGAAGCCGGAGTCCTGGCTAATGACCGCAAGAGCGGGGTCTCTATTACACCCAGCGGCTGCTACGGGCCTTGCTGGAGATCGATGGTGCAAACAGCTACACCTTAGTGTATTTTGGTCATTCGGCGCGGGAGACCGAGCAGTTTGGGCTGGCGGCACCCAACCTGCACTTGCACCCAATTACCTGGCTCCCTCGCAAGCTATACAGCGCTTTTTTACGCACCCCCCTACGGCTGCCGATTGACACAGTAGCCGGTATTACCCCCGACATCTTTATTTTTCCTCGATTTGTCCGCTGGCCATTGCAGCGTACATCCAAGTCGATTGTGCTGGTTTACGATACCTCCTATCTCGACCTGCCCGCTTCAATGGAAACCCGCCACTTTGGCTGGTACCTGCGCCACGCCGTGCCTCGGTCGCTACAAGCCGCCTCGCAGGTTGTCACAATTTCGGAGGCAACCAAGCAGAGCCTAATTCAACATTACGGCCTGGCAGCCGATAAGATAACGGTTGTGACACCGGCGCTTGACCAGCAGGTGTTTCGGCCGGCCTCGGCCGCTGATATCGCTGCCGTAAAGCAAAAATATGGTATTAGCCGCGACTACCTGCTATACGTCGGCACCCTCGAGCCGCGTAAGAATATCACCACTATTTTGCGTGCCCACCAAACCCTTCCGGCTGAGCTTCGCCAGCGCTACCAGCTAGTGTTGGCTGGCGGCAAGGGTTGGCAAGATACTGCCATCGCTGCGGCGGCCGACGCGCTTAACTCCACGGATCTGGTTGTTCCCGGTTTTGTCGCCGAAGAGGACCTGCCAGCGCTCTACAGCGGCGCTAGTCTATTTGTCTATCCGTCCACCTATGAGGGATGGGGCATGCCGGTGCTGGAAGCCATGGCTTGCGGCGTCCCCGTCATTACCGCCGACAACTCCTCGCTGCCGGAGGCCGGTGGCGACGCCGCCCACTACGTTACCGCCGGCGATACTGGCCAGCTGGCAGCTGCCATGGTACAACTACTGCATGATCCGGGAACCCGCGCCGCCATGGCCAAGCGCGGCATCGCTCATGCCCATGGATTTACCTGGCAGAAAAGCGCCAAGCAGTTTCACCAACTATTAGAGAAGGTTAATCGCCCATGAAAGTCATTGTTACCGGTTCATCGGGATTTGTTGGCTCACATTTAGGGCGGCTGCTACGTGAGCAAGGTTGTGAGGTGATTGGCATTGGCCACCTGCCGCCCCGCGATTCCGACCCGCACTACCATAAGCTCGACTTGCTCGATTCCGAGGCGGTTGGCCGAATTGATTTTGGTGGCGTCGACGTGGTAATTCATCTGGCCGGCCTGGCCGCCGTCGGCCCGTCGTTTGAACAGCCGCGCCGCTACATCGACGCCAATGCCGGTATGCAGATTAACCTGTTTGAAGCCATGATTAAGCAAGGTGTGACAGCCCGGGCGCTGATTATTAGTACCGGCAACGTTTACCGGGCCGATCGGCTGCCCATCACCGAAGACGCCGCCATTACCACTCCCAGCCCCTACGCCGTCAGCAAGATGGCCCAGGAATACCTGACCTATTACTATGGTAATCGCGGCTTTGAGGTGATGATTGCCCGCCCGTTCAACCATATTGGCCCCGGCCAAACCGAAGGCTTTATCGTCGCCGACCTGGCCAAACAAATTGCCGAGGCCGAACGCCAAAACCACACCGAAATCTCCGTCGGCAATCTAGCTTCCTGCCGCGACTACACCGACGTGCGCGACATTGTCCGCGCCTACTGGGCGCTAATCAATGATGGTAAGCCGGGGGAGATTTATAATGTCTGCAGTGGTGTCTCCACCAGCGGCGAACGCATTCTTAAAGGACTGCTCAAAAATTCTAGCGTCGACCTAAAGATAGTGCCCGACCCGGCTAAAATGCGGCCATCC
>DATKHK010000098.1:0-7467 GCA_035510255.1 Saccharimonadales bacterium (SeqCode)
AGCGAATACCGGCCACAAAATACATGCCCAGCGCCGCCATGGCGAGCACCAACATCGAGCCTAAATCACGCTGGAAAACCACCACAATAACACTGGCGATCGCGATCATAATACCAAATGGCACTACCCCACCCGAAAGCGAGGTCAGCTCTTCCTTGCGTTTGGCTTCGAACCAGGCTGCCAGATACACCACCAAACCTAACTTCAGGAGTTCGGCCGGCTGGAACGAGAATGGCCCCAGCCGCAGCCAACGGGTGGCGCCATTAGCGGTAAAGTGCAGGCCGGGTACCGCCAGCGCCATAATCATTAAAACCGCCACGACTAGGAGGAAGCCGGCGTAGCGCCGCCAGCGGGCAAAGTAAATGCTGCTAGCGGTTAGGGCAGCAATGATGCCAACCGCGATATTAAGCAGCTGGCTGCGAAAGTAGTTGGTGCCACCTCCCGGACCGCCGAGGTTCTGGCTGAGCGCCGGATTGATGTTGTACATCATAATCAAGCCGAAGGCTAGCAGTATAAAAACCGTGAGCGCTAGGACGTAGTCGCCCCGATGGCCGCGGGCCTGCGTGATACCACTCGGTTTCATAGGACGTGGTTCCCGAGTAGTCCGAGCGTTAACCCGATCACGCCCAGCGCTTGGCCGACCACCCACAGCCGCATGGTTACCTTGGTTTCCGGCCAGCCGATCGCCTCCAAATGGTGGTGGATTGGCGCCGAGAGAAATATCTTGCGCTTAAACAGCTTTTTAGAGGTAATCTGCAGCAAGCTGGAGCCAGCCTCAATCACAAACACCCCGCCAATAATCGGCAGCACTACAATGGCATTGGTGAGTACCGCGATCACGCCAAGTGTCGTACCCAGCGCAAAAGCTCCGCTATCGCCCATGAAGAAGCGTGCCGGATAGATGTTGAACCAGGTGTAGGTTAGCATTACGCCGACGATGGTGGCGCAGAAGCCGGCGATGCCGTAGCTGTGCTGAAAGTAGGCAATGATGGCGTAAGCGCCAAAGGCGGTTGAAAGCAGCCCACCGGACAGGCCGTCTAGGCCGTCGGTAATGTTAACGGCATTAGCGGTCGACACCACTACCAGCACAATCAGCGGAATATAGCCCCAACCGATCGAGAAGTTACCAACCGCCGGAATGTGGATCAAGTGGTAGCCCAGCTTAAAGTAGAAGTAGAGCGCCCCAAGCAAGGCAACGGTGAAAATCAGCCCGAACTTAACCTTCCAGCGCAAGCCGGCGATTCCCCCATTACCGGTAATATTGAAGTAATCATCAAGTAAGCCGACCAAGCCGGCCCCAACCAACACAAACAGCGGCAGATAGGTTTGGGAGCGGGTCAGGTTGAGCAGCAGGGTTACCACCGCCACCGTAACGATAATCACCAGCCCGCCCATAGTCGGGATGTTGCGTTTGTGTTTGGCCGCGTGTAGCTTCTGGTAGATTGGCGCCTGCTCGCCGGTAATCGCTTCAGTGTTGGTACGCTTCCACCACTTATTGCGATAGGCCAAGCGGGTGTAGACCGGTGTCAGCAACATCGAGATTGCAAATCCGGCAAATCCGAGGGTTAGAATGCGGGTCAGGGAGACAACTTGGGCTTCGTGGACGAATGTAAATGTCATATCAGGGGTATCTTCTTAAGGAGTATTTTACCATGGTTACAGGTCATAAGCATTAGTTTGATGGTGAGCTCGTCGGTGGTATGGCATAGTACTGGAACAGCCAGCGGACCAGCGAGGCAAACACCGGCACCGTAGTGTCTTCGGCATCGACGCCATTGGTAGGTTCATTAATGCGCACCATCACCAGAAATTTCGGGCTGGTGGCCGGTGCGTACCCGATAAAGGAGCCAATGTTGACGCCCTGCAAATAACCGGGGCCGTTCGGGTTAGGAATTTGGGCGGTGCCGGTTTTACCGGCAATGGCGTAGCCGGGGGTATAGGCCTTATAGCCGGTGCCGTGCTGCACCACCACCTGCCCCATCGCCGCCATATCGGCGCTGGTCTGTTTAGAAACCACATGGCGGGCCAACACCTTTGGCTGGGTATTTACCTGGGTGCCATCGGGATTAATGGTAGCCGCTACCAAGTACGGCTTATAGAGCGTGCCACCATTGGCGATGGCCGAGATCGCATCAGCCATTTGCAGCATGGTGACATCAATTCCCTGGCCAAACGCCATATTAGCATAGTTAACATCGTTGCTGGTCGGCGGGTTCACCGATCCGGCCGCTTCTCCAGTCTGCTCAATACCGGTTAGCTTACCGAAATCGAAATGCTGGGTGATGTAGCTGTAAAGAAGCTGCTTGCCGGCCAGGGTAATGTTGCCCGGGACGCCGCCCAGCGATTCCAGCACAAAAATCACCCCGGTATTAAGCGAATCGCGCAGCACCTCGGTCATAGTAGTGTTGGGGCCATCGTTGTTGGGGGTACCAGCGACCTGCTCGTCGTTGCAGATTTTGGTACCGGTAATGGTAACGCAGCCGGTATCGGTGTAGGTAGTGGTTGGCGTTACCTTCCCCTGGTCGAGGCCGGTTGACATGGTAATCAGCTTAAAGCCGGAACCGGGCTCAAAGGCATCGTCGACAATCGGGTTTTCAAAGGTCTGATAGTTGGTAACCTGGTTGTAGTTGTTGGGGTCATAGGTCGGATAGTTGGCCATGGCCTTAACCGCGCCGGTATTGGGATCGATTACCAAAATACTGCCGGAAGCGGCCTTGGCGCTCTGGACGCCACTCTTAATATCGGCTTCGGCTTCGGCCTGGATGTTGCGGTCGAGCGTTAGCACCACATCGTCGCCCGGCACCGACGGCTTATCAATATTGTCGGCGGTAGCGATCGGCACGCCATTGGTATCGGTCTTGGCGTTTAGCAAACCCGGTGTGCCTTTGAGGATAGTATTGAGGTACCCCTCAACCCCGTACTGGCCATCTCCGGCGTTATTCACAAACCCCAAGACCTGGCTGGCTAAGCTCCCCTCGGGGTAGGTGCGATAGTCTTGGTTCTTCAGCCCCACGCCATATAGGTTCAAAGCTTGGATGCGGGTAGCGGTAGCGGTATCAATGCGGCCACCAAGCACCACATACTCCCCTCCTTGGTTTAAGTCCTGTAAATAAGTACTAGCGGAGCCGCCGGTAGCGCTGGCCAGCTTGGCAGCGGTACTGGGTTTATCCTTCACTAAACTGGGGTCGGCGTAGAGCAGGCCCAGGGTTTCATCGAGCGCCAGCGGAACCTGCGTACTACCATCTAGCAGATAGATTTGGCCACGGTTGGCCGGCACTTCATACTTGCGCTGATGTTCGTCGGTGGCTAGAGCCTGGTAGTGACCATACTGAATCACCTGTAAGTAAGCCAGCCGGGTTGCGACCGCCAGTATTAGCACACCAAGCAGGACATACAACCAGTTGAGCCGCCGGAGACTGGTAGCATCCGGTGAGGTTGCCATTATTTAGCGTAGGTCACCTGCGTAGTGGGTACCAAGCCTTGAACGGCCTTGGAGCTTTGGATGGCCTGGATTGAGGTTAACCGAGCCGCCTCAACCTGAAGCTCTTGATTAGCTGAAACCACCTGACTCTGTTGGTTTTGGAGCTGCGTTAGCTCGTACCCAAACACGCTGGTTTTAGTAATTGCATTTAGGTATAGAAGCGCCAGTACCGCGATAATAGCGATAATAACAAATCCGGACGAGATTGGTCCTAGTTTTAATTCGGCCTTGCTGCGGTTCAGATTCTGGTTCCGCCGCATAGCTAGAGTAGCGGTAGTCATTGAGTGGTAGTCTCCATTTGGTTTTGATTTTTTTGGTGTGGGTTATAAGTTTCTTATGGGCGGTTCGCGGCGCTCATCTCGATAGAATCGCTAATGAGTAGATTCTATGCACCGCGAACCGCGGTGACTCCTATAGAGCTTGGTGGTTACCGGACGGTAACGCGCCGTACCTTAATGCGCCGGGCGCGGGGAGTCAGATTTTGGATGACTAAGGTCATCTAAGCCTCCTTTGGTTTTGGTGTTAGTTTTACAGCGGCTCGCAGTTTAGCACTGCGGGCGCGCGGGTTAAAAGCGTCGGTGGTGCCCAGGACCGGAGATTTGGTCAGGATGCGCAAGCTAGCAACGTGGTCGCAGGTGCAGATCGGCTGCTCCGGCGGACAGATGCAGTCGCGGGACTGGCGGCGGAAGAACTCCTTCACGACTCGGTCTTCCAGCGAATGGAAGCTGATGACCGCCAGGCGGCCACCGGGTTTCAGCAGCTGAACTAGAACCGGTAAGACCGCTTCCAGCTGCTCTAGCTCGGAGTTGACCGCTATGCGCAGGGCTTGAAAGGTACGGGTGGCAGGATGAATCTTCTGGCCGCGGCCGATTGCTGCCGCTACTACTTCAGCCAACTGGCTGGTCGTGGTGATTGGCCGGGCGCGCACAATGGCCGAAGCGATGCGCCGCGACTGGCGCTCCTCGCCGAAAGCGTAGATCAGGTCGGCCAGCTCGCCCTCCCCCATCGTATTCACAATGGTAGCGGCGGTGCGGGCACTGTCGGTATCCTCGGACTGATCCATGCGCATATCCAGCGGACCGTCGGCGCTAAAGCTAAAGCCTCGAGACGCCTGATCCAGCTGCGGCGATGAAACCCCCAAATCCAACAGCACCATGTCTAGCCGGTCACCGGACGCTAACAGCTCGGTAGCTGCGTGCAGATAATCGTCGTGCAGAATGGTCGCGCTTGTCCCAAACCGTGAACGCAAGGCAGTAACTGCCTGGGCGTCTCGATCTACCAGCAGCAAACGGCCGCTTGGCCCCATCTTTTCATGGACCGCGGCAGCGTGTCCGCCGTATCCGGCCGTGCCGTCGAAGTAAGTCTGTCCGGCTTCAGGGTGAAGCAGCCGGACGACGTCGTCGCACAGGACCGGAATGTGGGAGGATTCGTTCATCTTGCCTATTGTAAATTACTTCTGTGATCTCAGTAGTGTTTCGAGATCACCTATGTAGCAGTCAGCTGTTGGTTTGATAATTTTTGTTTTTGTGAGGTGGCGGCCCAGGTGAAACCTAGACCGAAAGTGTGGTAAGGAACTGTCATAATTCCTGAAAGAAATTGAACAATTCCTTGCTAAGTGTGTGAGGTGGAGTTTTTGTAAGTAGGAGCCAGAATTTTAACGGATTCTCATAACCGTGATGCTGGCTGCCACGTAGCTGTTCTCGAAGTTTTTGTTTTTGTTTTCAATGAACCAGTTTAGCTATTAAAACTTAATGGGGGTTTCAGGCAGCTTCGATTGCCCAGTAGGACTGGCCACCGGCGGTTTTGACCCGGAAGGCATTGACTGCCTTGGTTATGCCGGCGAAGTCCAGAAAGCGCTGCTCAATGGTGATACGGCCTTGCTTAGCGTCCATATGCGCCACACTTTGGCCGCTCTGGATCTGACGGTTGAGACGAAAGCTTTCGACATCACGGAAGTCCCCTTCCAGCGCCGGTTCAATCACCTCTTCCCAGTACTCTTGCGAGTATAGAGCCAGAGTTTGGTCGTATCCTTTGGTGAGAACAATGTAACCCTTGGCGAACTCAGCACGGACTTCGACTGGTATTGTCAGCCGTTTCTTGTCGTCCAGTTTGCGTTCAAAGTTATTCATTGTTCTCCGTTTCAACCCTCTATGAGCTGTGGTTCAACTCATTGCTTCAAGAGTACTACCCACTACTACCCACGTCAACCCCCTTTTACCCACTTCACACAGAAAAAGTTGGTGCGGCACGAAAAAAGAGAGCCTTTTGGCTCTCTTTTCTTGGACCGACGGTAGATTGATACCCCTCGTGCAAGATATAGTTTAAGTGATTATTAGGTTTTATGTCAAAAACTTCATCTGGATTTCATATCGGTTTGGCATAGTAGTAATTGCCTGGTGGACCGCGTGTCTAACGCGGGGGTGGGTTGGTTCCGGCACGGGACTGATACCCCTTGTGCCCGGGGTTCGAGACCCCGCGCCTCCACCAGGTGAGATTTGTTGGTATACTCATATATATGTATAAGCAGCGATTACAGAAGGTCAGGCAAGAGATCACCAGAACCGGCGTGGATGGCATCATCCTGACCGACTCCCCCACGGTACGCTGGGCGACTGGGCTGGATAGTTCAAATGCGCTGCTGTACGTTACCGATAGCGAGACCATCCTGATGACCGACGGGCGGTACATTGAGGCGGCGCGGCAAGTAGTCACCAACGCCGAGGCGGCAATCGGTCGGCCGGGCAGCCTGGCGCGGGCATTGGCGGAAAAGCTAGGTACAAGAGCCGGTCAGGCCCATCGGCTGGGCTTTGCAGCCGACCACGTGACCATCGGTAAACGCAACGACCTCCAGATGTTTTTCCCTGGCTGCGCGTTAGTGCCATTAACTGGGTTCTTACAGGAGGCCAGGGTCCAGAAATCCCCTGAAGAAATCGAGGCCATGACCCGCGCCCAAGCCATAACCGACGCCGTATTTGGTGAGATACTAGCGGTCATTAAGCCGGGCATAGCTGAAAAGGAGCTGGTGGCTGAGCTGGTCTATCGCCAGCTGCAGCATGGCGCCGAAGAGATGTCGTTTTGGCCGATCGTGGCCAGTGGCCCCAACACTGCGCTCCCCCACGTCAAAGCGGGAGATCGTAAAACCCAGAAGAATGACGTGGTGTTGCTAGATTTTGGCTGCACCGTAGATGGGTACTGCTCGGATATGACCCGGACGGTCCACATTGGCGCGCCATCGCCAAAATTTCGCAAAGTCTACGCGACCGTATTAAAGGCTCAACAAGCAGCTCTGGGGGCAGCCAAAGCCGGCCTGGCCGCCAGCGAACTCGATGCTACCGCACGCAAGGTCATTAAGGCTGATGGCTACGACATTCCTCACGGTTTGGGCCACTCATTAGGCCTGGAGGCCCACGAATGGCCGGCGGTAAATCCGCGTACCTACGCGCCACTGTCAGAAAGCGCCGTCATTACGATTGAGCCCGGCATCTACCTGCCTGGCGAGTTTGGCGTGCGAATTGAAGATATGATCGTACTCCAACCTGAGGGCTGTCGCAGCCTGACAACCTCACCCAAAGAGCTGATTATTTTATAGCGGCGAGCAGCTCGTCAAAGGAGCTTATATGGATAACTCCGGGTGGTGTTTGGTTTTTATAAGGCTCGCCGGGGCGGTCGATATAAACCATACGAATCGGCGAGTTGGCCGTGAGCAGCGGTTTAAAGGTAATGGGGTTGTCATCAACCAGTACCACCTCATCAAACCGTCCCTGCAGATGCGGCAGGTCGACCGCCACCCCCTTGCCGCTGGCCTGCACCCCACTGGCCAGCAAATGCCCTTTGTTGTCATCGGTAACATAAAAAGGCAGCGATTGGATACGCGGCGCAAACCAGCGCTTAAAGTACTGCTTCTCCTCGGAAATGCCATGCGTTAGGATGATCGGCGTGATGTGCGCCGGCAGGTGCGCCAGCAGCTTAGCAGCGTCGTCGTAGAC
>DATKHK010000099.1:0-8760 GCA_035510255.1 Saccharimonadales bacterium (SeqCode)
AAGTATTCGTACCCGCGACAGTGAGGGTAAGCCGCGTTATCTGCACACCCTGAACGGTACCGCTGCCGCTTTTAGCCGCGTACCTATCGCCATTATGGAAAATCATCAGCAAAATGACGGTACAATTCGTGTTCCAACAGCGCTACAATCTTACTATGGCGCTGCCGAACTTTAGCCGGCGGCCTATTTACCGTAAAAGGAGGGAGCATGATCAAGCTACAGATAACCGGGCGGCACTACGATCTAGATGAAAAGATCGTTGCCTATGTTGAGAAGAAGCTTGGCGGTTTAGATAAATACCTGCCCCGGAACACGCGGATCGGTTTATCCGGTAAAGCTATACTGGAGCTTGATGAGTCACACAACCAAGACCAGCAGTGCATCTGCGAGGCTCATTTTGAGGTTAAAGGTGAGCGGCTGCACGCGCGGGACGCCGCGATTAATATGTACGCTGCCATTGATATCTGTGAGCAAAAGCTTAAAAGTCAGGTCCTCACCTATAAAAGTAAGCATCAGCCGGCTAAAAACCGTCGCCAGCAGCTGCTGACAAAAGTCTTTGTCCGGGACCCGTTTAGCAATGAGACGGGAGAGTAAAAGCCCGGCTCCTATGCTACAATAACCAGGTTATGAATCTGTTATCACGTCTATTTGGAGACCCCGACGCCCGGGAAATTAGCCGCGCCCAGCTCAAGGTTAATCAGGCGAACGCCCTGGAACCAAAGATTGCCAAACTTACCGATGCCAAGCTTAAGGCCCAAACCGTGGCTTTGCGCAAGCAGCTAACCGATGGCGCCCGTATGACCGACATCTTGCCCGAGGCCTTTGCCACCGTGCGCGAGGCGGCTTCGCGGTCGATCGGCCAGCGCCACTATGACGTCCAACTGGTGGGTGGGGTGGTGCTACATGAAGGCAAGATTGCCGAAATGCGCACCGGTGAAGGTAAAACCCTGGTGGCTACCGCGCCGACCTATCTGAACGCTCTCGAGAGCAAGGGCGTGCACGTGGTGACGGTCAATGATTACCTGGCGCGGCGCGATGCTGGCTGGATGGCCCAGGTTTATCATGCACTTGGTATGACCACCGGCGTGATCGTGCCCGAAGCCACCTTTGGCGTGGCGGCCTATCTGTACGATCCTGAGTATAACGACGACAGCGCTGACGACGAGCGCTTAAAGCATCTACGGCCGGTGTCGCGCCGCGAAGCCTACGCCGCCGATATCACCTATGGCACCAACAATGAGTTCGGCTTCGACTACCTGCGCGACAACATGGTCTCTAATGCCCCGATGATGGTGCAACGCCCGCTGAACTACGCCATTGTCGACGAGGTCGACTCCATCTTGATTGACGAGGCCCGCACCCCGCTTATCATCAGCGCGCCGGCCGAAGAAAGTACCGATAAATACGTCCAGTTTGCCCGGTTGGCCCGCCAACTCAAACCGGAAGAAGACTATGTGGTCGATGAAAAGCTCAAAGCTGTCAGTATTACCGATGAGGGTATTACTAAGCTGGAAAAGGCGCTCGGTGTCGATAACGTATATGAGGCCGGCATGATCGAGGATGTTCATCATGTGGAACAGAGCCTCAAGGCCGAAGCCCTGTTTGAACGCGACCGCGATTATGTGGTGCGCGACGGTGAGATCATTATTGTCGATGAGTTTACCGGCCGTCTGATGCACGGCCGCCGTTACAGCGAGGGGTTGCACCAAGCAATCGAGGCTAAAGAAGGGGTAGAAATCCGTAAGGAGTCACTCACCTTAGCCACCGTTACCTTCCAGAACTACTTCCGGTTGTACCAGAAGCTGGCCGGCATGACCGGCACGGCCGCTACCGAAGCCGAGGAGTTCTCCAAGATTTACGAGCTAGAGGTCACTACTATTCCGACTCATCAGCCGATGGTGCGGATCGACCACCCCGACCGCATCTATCGGACCGAAATGGGTAAGTTTGCCGCGGTGGTGGCTGATGTTAAGGAGCGCCATGAGAAGGGGCAGCCGGTGCTACTCGGTACGGTTAGTATCTCCAAGAATGAGGTGCTATCTGATCTGCTGCGGGCTGCTGGCGTGCCGCACGAGGTCTTAAATGCTAAAAATAATCAGGAGGAGGCTGGGATTGTAGCGGCCGCCGGCCAGAAGGGGGCGGTAACCTTGGCTACCAATATTGCCGGCCGCGGCACCGACATTGTGTTGGGTGAAGGGGTTGATAAGCTGGGTGGCTTGCATGTGGTTGGTACCGAGCGCCATGAATCGCGGCGCATCGACAACCAGCTGCGCGGTCGTTCCGGCCGCCAAGGTGACCCGGGCTCCAGCCGCTTCTACGTTTCTCTCGAAGATGATCTGATGCGCATCTTTGGCGGTGAGCGAGTGGCTGGCCTAATGCAGACTCTTGGCCTTGATGACGCGGTGCCGCTCGAAAGCTCGGTGGTCAGCCGCAGTCTCGAAAGCGCCCAGAAGAAGGTGGAGGGCCACAACTTTGATATCCGCAAGCAGCTGGTGGAGTACGACGATGTCATGAATAAGCATCGCGAGGCCATTTATGGCCGCCGCCGCCGCGCGCTTACCAGTGAAAACCTGCGTCCCGAGATTGAGCCGATGCTAGCTGCGGAATTTAATGATCTGGTAACCGCCCATACTGATACTCGCACTAGCCTTATTGAGATTGATAAGGTTATTGAGCAGGTCGCCGCTATCATCCCGCTGGATGATACAATCACGAAACGGTTAAAAGCCGCCGATCCCCGAGATGTGACCACCGTGCTGACTGAGTACGCTCATCAGCTATATGATGCCCGCGAGGTTCAGTTTACGCCGCCACATATGCGGCTCATGGAGCGCCTAATCTACCTACAAGTTCTTGATCGGCTGTGGATTGAGCACCTGGAGGCGATGGACCGCCTGCGCGAGGGCATTGGCTTACGGGCGATTGGCCAGCGCGATCCGTTGGTGGAGTACAAGAACGAGGGCTTTCGTTTATTTAAGCGCTTGGTGAGCCTTATGGAGGCCGAGATCGCCGCTAGCATTCTGCGGGCCCAGATTACCGAGGAGCCGGCCCAGCAGGGGGTAGAGACCGCCGTTACCAAAGCTGCCGCCCAATCCCAGGTGGTTAGCGATACCAGCCAAGCCGGGGCTGCCACTTCAGGCAGGAGTAGTGCTGATGCTGCCGGTGATGCCGGAAATCGGGCCGCCCGTAGGGCCGAGAAGCGGGCTGCCAAAAAGCAGTCCAAGAAAGCTAGCCGGCGGTGAGCCAACCGCTCTCTATAGCTGTTCTTGGTTATGGCGTGGAGGGGAAGTCGGCTGTGCGGTATTGGCAGGGGCGTGGTGACCGAGTTGCCGTCCGTGACGCCAACACCGAGCTTAAGCTGCCGGAAGCGGTGACGGCTAAACTGGGCACCGATTATCTCCATAATCTCGACCAGTATGATCTGATAGTGCGCTCGCCAGGGGTGCGGCCGCAGCTGATATTTGAGGCCAATCCCGGTCTTGACCCTGCCAAAATCACATCTGTTACCAATCAGTTTTTAGCGGAGTGCCCGGCCAAGGTGATTGGCGTGACCGGCACCAAGGGCAAAGGCACCACCTCTACCCTGATAGCTCGGATGCTGGAGGCGGCTGGCCCCCGGGTTCATCTGGGAGGCAATATTGGCCGGCCGGCTCTCGACTTCCTGGCCGATAGTGAGCCGGAGGCTTGGGTAGTGCTGGAGCTCTCCAGCTTCCAGCTGATGGATGTACGCTCCAGTCCGCACATTGCCGTTATGCTGATGATCGCGCCGGACCATCTAGACTGGCATCCCGATATGACCGAGTACATTACCGCCAAGCAAGGTATTTTTAAGTTTCAGCAGCCGGGTGATCGTGCCATCTATAATGCCTGCAACCTGTACTCCTTACAGGCTGGCCTAGGTGCACCTGGTGACCAGATGGGCTATAACGATCCGGCTGGCGCTTGGGTAGACGGCGATCAGATAAAGGTGGGTGATACCGCCATCTGTCGTACCGATGAAATTGGCTTACTGGGTCGCCACAACTGGGATAATGTTTGCGCGGCCATAACCGCTGTCTGGCCGATTATTCAGGATACGGCCCCGATCAAACAGGTGGTGCGCGAGTTTACCGGGTTGGAGCATCGTTTGGAGCGGGTGGCCGAGGTGGGTGGCGTTACTTACATTAATGATTCCTATTCAACCAATCCTGAGGCAACCATCGCAGCGCTTAAGGCACTGCCTCAACCCAAGGTCGTTATCTTAGGTGGATCTGATAAGGGGACTGCTTTTAACCATCTGGCGAAAGCTATTCTACAGGAGCAGGTTCGCAGCGTGATCCTGGTTGGTGCTACCGCGCCTCATCTGAAAGCTGCTCTTGATAAGGCGGGCTACCAGAAGGTCCAGATGGGTGGCGACGATATGGCCAGTATTGTTAAGTTGGCTGCCGCTGCCGCCCAGCCCGGGGATGTGGCCCTGCTTTCACCGGCCTGTGCCAGTTTCGGGCTATTTGCCAGTTATAAGGACCGGGGCGAGCAGTTTAAGCGCGAGGTTCACTCCTTATGAAAGTAGGGGTGTTTGATTCCGGCATGGGTGGGTTGATTGTGACCCATAGCATTATCCAAGAACTGCCACAGTACGATTATCTGTTTTTAGGGGATACCGCGCGTGTACCATATGGTAGCCGTTCACCTGAAGCGATCTATCGGTTCACCAAGGAGGGGGTGCGTTATCTGTTCCAGCAGGATTGCGAGATCGTGATTGTGGCTTGCAATACAGCCTCGGCCGATGCCCTGCGCCATCTGCAGCAGGACTATCTGCCAGAGGAGTATCCAGATTGCCATCTACTGGGTGTCCTTGTGCCTACCGCTGAGGCGGCGGTGGCAGCCAGCCATAATCACCAGATAGGGGTACTCGCTACCGAGGGGACGGTGGCTTCCGGAGCCTTTGAGCGGGAAATCCATAAACTTCAACCTGATGCCCAGGTGTTGCAGCAAGCTGCTCCGCTCCTGGTTCCCTTGGTGGAGTACAGCGGGAGCGCCTACGCGCCAGCTATCCTACGTGATTATCTTAAGCCGCTATTGGCAGCCGGTGTCGATACCTTGGTGCTGGGCTGTACCCACTATCCTTTTTTCCGGGATGAGATCAAAAAGCAGGTAGGTGAGCAAGTGAAGGTGATTGGGCAAGATGAGTTGATGCCACGGCGGTTGGCCGATTATCTTCAGAGGCATCCCGAAACTGAGCAGCTTCTTTCGCGGGCAGCTACCCGTAGTTTTGTGGTCACCGATCTTACACCGAGCAATCAAGCTCTCGCTTCATTACTGTTTGATGCTACAGCCAATTTGAAGCCGGTCAGTTTAGTAGCATAGCTTACTGTGATTTTAACCATATTAAGATAGCAAAATATCCAAATGCTAATCTATTAACTTGAATAATGACCTAATCTGATGACATAATACCTATCAGGTGAGATTAGTTAGCAAAATACCTAGGAGTTTTTACCTATAAGTCCTTGACAAAAATGGGTAAGAGTGGTATATTGCTTTATTAACTCTGCAGGTGAGTGTGTGACGGGAGTTACAGGCGCCAATAAGAGTGATCGTTGACAAGTTAAAAGTTGGATAGTCATGGGTCATCAAGACCCATCCGACTACTATATATAGCTAGAAGGCCAGACGTGCGACCGATCTTGTGCTGCACTCTGCAGGTATATTTGTGCCGCCCACAATATATCTGCAGGTTGTAGTACAAGACCTGCGATCGCGTTCGGCCGGACAAGATCGCCTTTCCCCCTACACTGGAGGTAAACGGCCATGAGGACGTTCATTCGAAATCTGGCTGCCCCGGTGTTTGGGGCAAGCTTCGGCAATATCCGCCACGACAACAAGGAGATGATGAACATGACGCGCATTCGTGTCATCGCAGTCCTCGCCGCCCTCGTGGCGGTGATGGGTATCGCGGTTGCGTCGGCTTCGGCCGACTCGTTTAACCCGCAGCACCAGTCTCACATGGGCGCTTGCGCTCGTGAAACCGAGAATATCGCCACCGGTGTCAGCGACCTCGCTGCAAACGGTGTTGCTACCAAATTTGCGGCCCACTTCGGGATCAACGCAATTGACGGTAACAATGTCGTGAAGCGCCTGGAAACCAAACTGGTCGTTGGTGAAGCAGTGAAAGCTGTCACCATGCAGGACACTGGGTGCAATGGCCATGGAGGCAACTTCAAATGGACGACTCGTACCGTTGAAGTTGGCGAAAAGGTTGTTGTTAACCCACCGCCTTCAGTTGGCAAGGAAGCCTGCAAGCATCCGTACGAAGCGGGTTGCGTTGCCATCACCATTAGGGTGGAAACGCTGCTCCCGATCTCGTGTTGGAACCGCTTGTACAAGATCCATGTCGTGGCTGTGATTAGGATTTGGGTGCATCGTCATAAGAAGGTGACTCCCAAGCCCAAGCCCAAGCCGACGGTGACTCCGCCGGCTCCTGTGGTCACTCCGCCTCCGCCAACTCCGGCCCCCCAAGCACCTACGTGCTTGGTCGGTCAGGTGATGACGGCAAGCGGTTGTGCCAACCAGGAAAACCACGCTGAACAGCATTGTCTGGAACAGGGTGGCAGTTGGAACTCCGGTACCGCGCTCTGTACGATCATTCAGGTGAACGGGAATTGCTCGAACATCATTGTTATCAATGGGTCGGGCGACACCGTGAACAACTACCAGGAAGGCAACTGCAAGACCGAAGAAAAGAAAACGCCGACCTGTGCTGAAGCCGACGAGGTAGGGACGTATCCGGATTGCCGGCCACACACGTGTGAAGAACTGGGCAACTGCCCGCCTCCGAAAACGTGTGCGGAAAAAGGCGAAGTTGGAGCGTACCCGAATTGCCACAAACCGACATGTGAGGAAGAAGGCAACTGCCCGAAACCCAAAACGTGCGCGGAAAAAGGTGAAGAAGGGACGTATCCGAACTGCGAAAAACCGGAACCGCCGAAGTTCATCGACGTACCTGAACCAAATAACCTCCAGGCTGACGGTGAAACAGACCCTGCGTTTTGCACCACGGTGCAGATGTGGGGGAGTGACACCGGAACGCTAACAGAGGTTTCGAAGTACAGCGGTTTCGGCCCATTCGGCGAAAACGGAGTCGTTACGTCTACCGTCTCGGGACTCCAGAAAGTGTGCGTCACATACGCCGCTCCTGGTGAGGTTCCTGCCGGTGGATACGACGAAGTCACGCTGACCATCAAAGACAACCAGCATCCGAGCCTCAAAGCCGAACGGGTGATCAAGATCAAGATCGAACCTTCACCAGAAGAAGTTCGGCCTAGCTAGTAAAGCAACAGTAGTCGGATAGGATCCCACGCCTTCGGGCGTGGGATCCATCCCACTTGAAGCTCCATGACTATCCAACTAGAAGACATTAACCCATTTAACTTTAAACCTGTTTTACGTAAAGGAGATTTACTATGAAGAATCTATCCAAATTTGCGGCTATTGCCGGTGTTACCACCGCTGTTGCTGCTTTCACTCTCTCGCCAGTAATGGCGTCGAGCCCGGGTCAGCTTGGTGGCGGCCCAAACATTTACAAAGTAAAAGACGTGACTGCAAACGGTAGTTACGCTAGCTCAATCAACGCTAACGCTTGTGACGTGCTGGAGTACAGCATCAACTTGCACAACGTCAACTTTGGTGAGCTCACCAACATTGTTGTGAGTGCTCCGCTGTCAACCAGTGGTAGCTCAAACATGACTGCCGTTCCTGCCTCCGGCGCTTCTGCCGGTACCAGTGGTTCGGTGACCGTGAACGCGGGTTCCGCCTCTGGTGTAACCTACGAAGCTGGTACGACCGAGCTCTATAATGGGAGCGGTCAGCCGGTTAAGGATCTGCCCGACGGTATCACCAGTGGTGGTATCAACGTTGGTAACCTGAACGGTTCCACCGGTGAGTTTGTTAACTTTAAAGCTAAGGTTAACTGCCCAACCCCAGTAACTCCGGTTACTCCGAGTACTCCGGCCACTACTGCTTCAGTGACCCCGACTGCGCTGCCGCAGACCGGTCCTGATGACTTGGCCGGCTTGGCTGGTATAGGTGGTACCGGTGCCATCGGTTACGGCGTGATGGCCTACCGTCGCAGTAAGAAGGCTTTGGCCCAAAAACTGCTCAACCGTAAGTAACTTAATTAAGTAACTTCGCGGATCCTGCTAGAGACCGGGGCTTCGGCCCCGGAACTCTAGTTGGCGCTTGCCCAGCAAGCTACAAAAAGCCCCCCTCCATTTTTGGAGATCAGGGGCTTTTTGTGTTTTTATCCAAGCGGTTTGTGCAGATTGACAATCTTGTATACTGGAAGGCATGCAATCTCTGGCTAAAAATCTGCAGGAGCTTCAACTGCGCATCGAATCGGCGATGCAGCGGCTTAATTTGGCTGCCGACCAGCAGCGCTTGAAACAGCTAGAGGCCGAGACGCAGCGGCCGGGCTTTTGGGATAATGCGCAGGATGCGGCTGCCGTTAGCCGCGAAGCGGCGGCGGTGCGGGCGCACGTGCAGGAATGGACGCAGCTACATCAAGACGTGATAGTGGCGCGGGAGCTGGCCGAACTGGGCGATGCTAGCATGCAGGAAGATTTGACGGCTAACTATAAGCGGCTGCAGGCTGAGTACGCCGCCCGGGAGTTTGAGCTTAAACTTTCCGGTCCGCACGACCGTGAAGGGGCAATCCTGACGATTTCCGCCGGCGCCGGCGGTACCGATGCTCAAGACTGGGCGGAGATGTTGTTGCGCATGTAC
>DATKHK010000100.1:0-4753 GCA_035510255.1 Saccharimonadales bacterium (SeqCode)
AAGGTACGGTGACCAGTGGTATCGCGGTAGTCAGCAATATTCAAAAAGAGCGCGAGATCGAGGCCGCTAAAAGTGATTTTATCTCAATTGTTTCCCATGAGCTTAGAACGCCGCTGACGGCGATCAAAGGGTTCTTGAGTATGTTGCTCAAAAAGGATTTCGGCGGCTTGAGCGACAAGCAGTTTCACTTTTTAAGCCGGGTCTACCAAACCAATCAGCGGATGATCGGCCTAGTCGAGGATCTACTGGATATGAGCCACATCGAAAGCGGCAAGATCCGCTTAAAGGTTACACCGGTAGCGATGGAGCCGATTATTGGCGAGGTGGTCAACGAGCTGGCTTCCAAGGGGTTTGAGCGCCAGATTATGCTCAAAGTTGCCCGTAAACAAAAGCTGCCGCTGGTGCTGGCCGACGAGAGCCGCCTGCGCCAAATCCTGACCAACCTAATCGATAACGCCATTAAATATTCATTACCTAAAAGCGAGGTAGTGATTGATTTTAAGGTCCAGGGTAATGAGTTGGTTACCAGCGTTAAGGACCAGGGGGTGGGGATCACGGCCGGCCATATTGAGCGGCTGTTCCAGCGCTTTGGCCGTATTTATAACCCCATGAGTATGCAAGCCGGCGGCACCGGCCTGGGACTCTACATTGTTAAAAATCTCGTAGAATCCCACGATGGCCGGATTTGGGTAACGAGCCGCGAAGGTAAGGGAAGCCGATTTAGTTTTTCGTTACCCGTGGCAAAACAGTTGCCACTTTTAGACTAACCGCTGCACATTAAATAACTATGAAATTAAGCACAAAGCAGTATAATAAAAATTTGTGTAGAAGTAGAATTTGTAGAGTAGACTAGACAAAAGGGGAGTAGACTCGATGGCGAAAATCATGCTGGTTGAAGACGACGCAATCCTAGTCGAGATGTATCAGGCTAAGTTTGAACTTGAGGGCCACAACATTGTGGTGGCTACTAATGGGCAGGAGTGCCTGGATCTGCTGGAGAGCTACCAGCCGGATGTGATTTTGCTTGATATCCTGATGCCCAAGCTCAACGGCTTCCATGTGCTGAAAGAGGTTAAAAAGCATCCCCATTTGCGCAATATCCCGGTGATTTTGCTGACCAACTTGGGTGAGGCCGAGGTTGATATGAACCATGAGCTGGCTCAGGCATTGGGGGTGAATGATTATCTCATTAAGTCTCACCATACACCCGACGAGGTGGTTGCCAAGGTAATGAAGGCACTGACCGCGGCCTAATAATCCAGGTATAAGCCAGCCCGGTGCATTTACTCGAACGCATGCAACCTACGAAGTAAGGGGCTACTAAGTGAGAGAAATGTACCGGGCTGGCTTACAATGGTAATATGGCGAGCTATTCGACACGAGCGATTATTATTGGGCGGCACAATTTTGGTGAGGCCGACCGCATTGTGGTGCTGTTAACCCCTGATCGCGGTGTGATTCGCGGGGTGGCTAAAGGGGTGCGCAAGATTAAAAGTCGGCTGGCCGGCCACCTGGAATTATTTAGTGAGTCAGACCTCATGCTGTCTGAAGGCCGTAATCTAGACGTGATCACCTCGGCGCGACTGGTGCAGCATCTGGCGGTTGGCGACAATTATGACCGTATGCGCCTAGCCTACTTGGTGGCCGAAATGGTTAATCGGCTGAGCAGCGAGGAGGAGCCCCACCCCGGCCTCTATGATTTGGTACGCGAGACCTATGCCGAGCTTGGTGCCGGTGTGCCGGACGTCACGCTGGAGCTATGGTTCAAGCTGCGCCTGCTCGACCGCTTGGGCTATCGGCCGGAGTTGAAGGACTGCATGATCTGCCATACCAGCGCCAGCGACCGGCAGTACGCCTTTAACGTCGAGTTGGGCGGCATTGTCGATGCTGGGTGTAGTACCCCGGGCAATATTACGCTCACTCAGGACCAGATTAAACTTTGGCGGCTAATGCTCGGGCATCCGCTAACCGCGGTGCGGCGGGTGGAGCAGGTGGCTAGCTTGGCCACCGCCACCCTGCCGATTTGCAACCTGTTTTATGACTACACCTTTGGCAAGCGCTTTCGTTCCAGTGAGGTGCTGGCGTAATTAAAAACAACGGCCGGAGCCGTTGTTTTTAATTCGAGCTTGACACCCTCTGCCTCTAAGATTAAAAAACTTTTCAATTTACGTCAAATTTAATCTGGATTTCACATCCCTTTGCCATAGTAGTAGAGCCTGGTGGGATGAATGGTTAGCGCGGGGATGGAAGGTTTCAGTTTGAGAGCTTGACACCCTCGGACTTCGGGTTCAAATCCCGACATCTCCACCAGGTGCCTGGTTGCTGTCGCACAGATGGAGCTTTTCCCGTATAATAAGCCGCATCATGGCCGATAAACCAACCGCCAAAAAACCTGCAAAACCGACGGCGCCAACCAGCCATACACTGGAAGATGTGGCCGCGTTGGCTAAGCGCCGGGGCTTCATCTTTCAAGGGAGCGAGATTTATGGCGGCCTGGCTGGCACCTGGGATTATGGCCCCTACGGTGTGCTGCTCAAGAATAACCTCAAGCAGCTGTGGTGGAAGCATTTTGTGACTGAGCGCGACGATGTCTATGGTCTCGATACCGCCATTCTTATGAATGCCCGCGTCTGGGAGGCCAGCGGCCACACCGGCGCCGGGTTTGCCGATCCGCTGGTAGAGGATAAGAAGACCCACTTGCGCTACCGCGCCGACCATCTACTGGAAGACAATGGTGTCGATAACGCCGATGAGCTGAGCGTTGCCGAGATGGACGCCAAGATCAAGGAGCTGAAGCTGGAGAGTCCCGAGGGCAATGAACTAACGCCGGTGCGGGTGTTCAACCTAATGTTCCAGACCCAGATTGGGGTGGTCAGTGATACGGCCAACACGGTGTATCTACGGCCAGAGACCGCCCAAGGCATGTTTGTAAACTTCAAAAACGTGCTTGATAGTCTCCATCCGCGGCTGCCGTTCGGCCTGGCTCAGATTGGCAAAAACTTCCGCAACGAAATCACGCCTAAGGATTTTATCTTCCGAGTGCGCGAATTAGAGATTATGGAGTTCGAGTATTTTATTCGGGAAGGGGAGTGGCAGCAGCGCTACGCGGAGCTTCACAAGAGTATGAATGAGTGGTTTGCTCGGATTGGGTTGGCCAAAGCCGACCTTAAGGAAATTGACGTGCCCGCGGCCGACCGGGCTCATTATTCCAAGAAAACCACCGATTTTTACTTTAACTTTCCGCATAAGTTTGATGAGATTGCCGGGTTAGCCTACCGCACCGATTTTGATCTGGCTAACCATACCAAACATAGCGGTGTTGATCTAAGCTATCTTGATCCCCAAACCAACGAACGCTTCATTCCGCACGCGATCGAGCCAACCTTTGGTCTCGACCGACATGTGCTGGCGGTCATGAGTGCGGCCTACACAATCGAGGAAGTGAATGGTGAACAGCGCACGGTGCTTAAGCTCAAGCCCGAGCTGGCGCCGGTAAAGGTGGCGGTCTCACCGCTATTGCGCAACAAGCCCGAGCTGACTAAGCTGGCCGGTGAGGTTTACCACACCCTCAAAAAAGCCTTTGGTGAGGTGATGTATGACGACAACGGCAATATTGGTAAGCGCTATCGCCGCCAAGACGAGATTGGCACACCGCTGTGTGTGGTCGTTGATTTTGACTCGCTGACCGATAAACAGGTCACAATCCGCCACCGTGATACCCTAAAACAGGTTCGCGTGCCGATTGCCGAAATCACTAAGCAGATTGCTGATCAGCTCGCGCAGTTCTAGCGCACCGGCTTTTGATGCATCCATGAGTACGCCACCCACCATCACGACCGCCATTATTCCAGCCAGCGGTTTTAACACCCGCCGATTGCCGGTAACCGCGGCCTTCCCCAAGGATTTTATGCCGATCGGCAACCGGCCGGCCATCGATTATTTAGTAGATGACCTGGTGCGGGCCGGCATCACCGATATCTATATGGTGGTGCATCCATTTCAGCACGACTTGTTTGAGCGCTATTTTCATGGTTATGAGGAGCTGGATCACCATCTGCAACGTAAGCACAAGCAGGTAGCTCTGGATGAGCTGCACACCTTGCGCGCCCGCGCTAGCTTTCACTTTATTGATAATACCGTGACGGTGGCTGGCGGCATGCACGGCAGTACGGTTTCGTTGCGCTTGGCGCTGGAGCAGCTTAGTGGGCTTGACGGTTTTATTTACGCCAGCGCCGACGATTTTACGGTGCGCAGCGATGGTGGTAGCGACATGGTTGATTTAGTGCAGGCCTTCCAGTCAACCGGTGCCGATGGGGCGGTGCTTGGGATGACGGCACCATTGGCCGACCTCAAGCAAATGGGGGTGTTTGAGGTTCGTCCCGAAGCCGGCACCCCCTGGCTAAAACAGGTGGTTGAAAAGCCGGCCCATCCGGAAAAGCTGCCTCAGCCGCGGTCGGCCAACATTGGCAAATATCTCTTTACTGCAACGATCCGGCCGTTTGTCGACCAGACCCCGCCTAACCCAGCTAACAATGAGTACATGATCACCGATGTGCTGAATTCCTATGTAAAGGAGCATCGCTTGGTGGTGGTACCGGCCGAAGGCAGCTACTACGATGTCGGTACGGTCAAAAATTGGTTGGCGGCTAACCAAGCCTTGGTTGATTCTCGTGGCTAATTCCGACCACCGTACGCCGCCAGCGCCTGCCAAACTTAATCGAGTGGTGGTCATGGGCGGCGGCACCGGCACCTT